>CAYRVO010000119.1:0-5155 GCA_964427565.1 uncultured Halanaerobiales bacterium
TTACTATCTGTTACATCAGGGAAAAATTCACTTAATAAATCAATAACTATAAAACCAAGTTTCGTTGGTTTTAAATTATTATTATCTCTGACAACATATTCACGGTAAATAATTGTTGATATAGTAGGCGCGTATGTACTGGGCCTTCCTATACCTTTTTCTTCTAGTGTTTTCACCAGACTTGCTTCTGTATATCTCGATGGTGGTTGAGTAAAGTGTTGTTCAGGTCTTAAATTATCCAGTTTCAAATTTTCCCCTTCAGTCAATTCAGGTATTTTTTTCTTCTTCTTTTTCTTTTTCAATATTTTATAATAACCAGAAAATAAAACTTTTGATCCTGAAGTTCTAAATAAATACTTTTTGCCAGCTTTAATATTAATAGTAATTATTTTATAAATAGCTGAACTCATCTGGCTGGCAACAAACCTTCTCCATATCAATTCATATAACCTGTATTGATCCCTGGATAAGTGTCTTTTTATTTTTGCCGGTTCCCGATAAACAGAAGTAGGTCTTATAGCTTCATGTGCATCCTGAGCCTTATCATCTGTTTTATATTTTTTACCTTTATTCGGTGTATATTTATCACCAAATTTATTATTTATAAATTCTCTTGCTTCAGTTTTAGCTTCATTTGATATTCTTTTACTATCTGTACGTATATAACTTATTAAACCAGAAGTCCCTTGATCTCCCAGATCAATACCTTCATATAATTGTTGAGCAATAAACATGGTCTTTTTAGCTGAAAATCCCAGTTTACTGGCAGCCCTCTGCTGCATAGTACTGGTTGTAAAAGGAGGATTGGGATTACTTCTCCGTTTCTGTTCCTTAACTTGATCAACAATAAATTTATTATTACTTATTTCCTTAACAATTTTATCAACTTCTTTTTTACTATCTATATTAAACTTCTTATCATTAATTCTATATAAATCAGCTTCAATCTTCTCTTTTTCACTAATAAGATGTGATGTTATTGTCCAGTACTCCTGTGGTTCAAACTTTTCAATCTCTCTTTCCCTCTCACAAATAATCTTAACAGCTACTGTTTGCACACGTCCAGCACTTAAACCTTTTCTTACTTTTTTCCAGAGCAGGGGGCTTAACTTATATCCTACAAGCCTATCCAGTAATCTTCTGGCTTGTTGGGCATTTACCAGATCATTATCCAGTTTGCGGGGATTCTTTATAGCTTTTTTTATAGCACTATTGGTTATTTCATTAAATTCAATCCTATTATTCTCATCTTCTATACCCAGTGCTTTTGCCAGATGCCAGGATATTGCCTCCCCTTCTCTATCAGGGTCAGTAGCCAGTAATACTTCTTTACTCTTTTTTGCTTCTTTCTTTAATTTGTTTAATATCTTTCCTTTACCCCTAATAGTAATATATTTAGGTGTAAAATTTTCATCTATATTAATACCTAACTTACTTTTAGGTAGATCAATAACATGCCCCATAGATGCTTCAACTTTATAATCCTTCCCCATAAATTTATTTATTGTTTTAGCCTTTGCTGGTGATTCAACAATCACAAGTTTTTTATTCTTTTTTTTACTCACTTATAACACCTCATTATCACATTTAATTTATATGTTCAAATTCATTTCCATAAAGGCTTCCAAATTCCGGTATTTTACGTGAAATCAACTCAAGTTTAGACTCATCTTTAATTATATCTTCTAGTATCTCCCATATATCATCTGTTTCTGATATACCGCTATATGAATCTTGAACTGTTCTTGCAATTAATGTTTCACTCTCTTGAGCAGATAATACATTTAAAAAAATCAATCTATGTATCAAACCACGAATTTCTACAGGTATATATACTTTTTCAGAAATGGTAAATATCCTGTTATAATTATCACAAATTTCTTCCTCAAGATTTTCCTCAATGATTTCTTCCTTGAATAATAAATCCATAGCAAAATCTATGTCATCTACTTCATAACCCATATTTATCAGTTCCTGAATAATATCATCTTTGTCTATAAGTCGATTTTTATTACCCAGAAATTTTTTGATTAATATATTTATAATTTCAATAATATTTTTATTCATAATATATATATCGGGAATTTCCCTTTCATCCTCTCTAATAAAATTTTAATAACTAATATATAATTATAGTGGTTTTAATAAATTTTGTAAACCCTTAAAGGAATATTTTTTGCCTGGATCCCTGTTTACCAATCCCTTTAATTCTAATTTTAGTAATAAATTATTTACTTTTCCAGCTCCCAACCCTGATTCTTCAATTATTCCATTTATATGAAAATTGCTTTCTTCCTTTAATATTTTCAGAATTAATTCCTCATTTTCTGTTAACTGATAATGATTTTTTTCGTTTTTCTGTTTTTTATTTTCTTCAACATCTTTATATAAAAACAATTCTTCAGTAACATCATCTATATTTGTAACTATTTTGGCACCATTTTTTATTAAATCATTTGTACCTTTACTACCTTTCCTATCTATATTACCAGGAACAGCAAATACCTCTCTACCCTGTTCAAGAGCTAAATTAGCTGTAATTAAAGAACCACTACTTTTAGATGCCTCTATAACTACTACTCCCAAACATAATCCACTTATAATCCGATTGCGACGGGGGAAATTACCTGCAACCGGTTCAACTCCTGGGGGAAATTCACTAACTACAAGACCTCTGTCCACTATTTTATAAAATAAATCCCTATTTTCAGGTGGATATATATAATCAAGTCCTGCTCCCATAACTGCCACTGTCTTACCCTCAGCCTGTAAAGCACCAAAGTGTCCACAGGAATCAATGCCACGCGCCATACCACTTATTACAGTTATACCTCTTTGTACTAGTTGATATGATAATTTTTTTGCAATTTTACGTCCATAAGAAGTAGACTTCCGTGAACCAACAATCGCAATCGCTGGATTAATTGAAGATATATTACCTTTATAAAAAAGTACAGGTGGGGGATCATATATTTCTTTTAACAACTTTGGATATTTTTTATCTGTAAGAACAATATATTTTATACTACATTTATTTATTTTATCTATAATCTGTTCAATCTTAATTTCTTTTCTCTGTTTAATAATTTTCAGTGCTAAATTACCTATTCCTTTAACCCTTCTTAATTCTTTTTCTGTTGCCCTCCATATAGATTGAGGATTATTAAATTTTCTTAATAACCTTATTATTCTTATCGGACCCAGACCCTTAATTCTGGTCAATCCCAGCCAATATTTTCTTTTATTCACTACTATCCCTCACTTTATATCCATTTGTTTAAAATATTCGCTATCAATATGGTATTTCCTGCCTTTTTTACTATTTATTATTATTTTTTTATTTTTTTGTATATTTATTACTTTTGTTTTTAAAATAATTTTTATAAAAAAACATTGCAAATAATTATTAAAATATATATAATAACAAGCGAATGTTCATAAAGGAGAGGATTAATAAAATGAAAATACAAAATGAATGTATTCTTTGTCTATTCAAACAAGTTCTAGAAGTAGGTAAAACAGCTACTAATGACCAGAAAAAAATTAAGGAATTACTTGATATTTTTGCTGTCAAAATACCTGAAATAAACTTTGATCTAACTCCTCCTGAAGTTGCTGAAGAACTCTACAATGATTTAAAAGTAAAACTCAATACACGGGATCCTTATTTGAATTTTAAGGAAAAACATATGCAAGTTGCCCACAAAGTATATCCTTATGCTAAAGATGTTGTTAAAAATAGTAACCATAAAATTCAAACTGCTCTTTTACTATCAGCAACTGGAAATTCTATAGATGCGGGAATTAGTAATAATATTGATATAGAAAACATCTTTAAAAATGATGTTAAAAGTGGATTTGCTATCAATGATATTAAAGATTTCAAAAAATCACTTGCCAAAGGTAAAAATTTACTGATTATTGCTGATAACTCTGGTGAAGGTTACTTTGACAAAATTTTAATTGAAGAGATAAAACAAATGTATGATATAAAAATTTATTATGCTGTTAGATCACAACCCATTTTAAATGATATCACTAAGAAAGAAGCAAATGAAATTGGTATTAATGAAGTTGCACAAATTGTTGATAGTGGTACCAAAGCACCTGGATTATTAATGGAAGAAGCAACAGAAAAATTTAAAAACATACTTGAAAATTCAGATATTATTATTAGTAAAGGCCAGGGTAATTATGAATCACTTTCAGAAAGCAATATACCAGTCTACTACCTGTTAAAAGCAAAATGTGATGTAATAGCTAATCAATTTGCAATTGAAAAAGGAGGATTAATCTTTAAAAAATCAATTGATATGATTTAACCACAAAAAGGTCAAAATTAAGCCCCCTTAGAAAAGGGGGCTTTTACATTTATTATTATAGTTCCATCTTTTTAATAATATCTTCCAGATCAGGCTTTCCGATTTCCTGTAATTCATATTTTACTCTTGTCTGTGGTTTATCTATATCAATTATCCTGCTTAAATCAATTGGTGTACCTATGACAACTGCATCACATTTGGCCTTCTCAATAGTTTCTTCTAATTCCGCCATCTGTTTCTTTCCATAACCCATTGCCGGTAAAATATCGGATAAATGATCATACTTATTAAAAGTATCAATGATAGAACCAACAGCAAAAGGACGGGGATCAATTAATTCTGCAGCACCAAATTTCCTTGCGGCAATGGCTCCGGCTCCATATTCCATACCCCCATGGGTTAGAGTTGGACCATCTTCTATGACCAGTACCTTTTTACCTTTAATTATTTCCGGATTATCTACAAAAATTGGTGAAGCAGCATCCACTACAGTTGCCTCAGGATTGGCTTCTCTAATATTTTTCCTTACTTCTGCAATTCCTTCTGGATAGGCTGTAGAAATCTTATTAATCAAGCATACATCTGCCATTCTCAAATTGATTTCACCAGGATAATAAATCAATTCATGTCCGGGTCTATGAGGATCAACCAGTGTTATAAATAAATCCGGTTCATAAAAAGGCATATCATTATTGCCACCATCCCATAAAATTACATCTGCTTCTTTTTCTGCTTCTTCTAATATTTGACCATAATCAACTCCAGCATAAAGTATATTACCCATATCTATATGTGGTTCATATTCTTCTCTCTCTTCTATAGTACATTTATGT
>CAYRVO010000120.1:0-5106 GCA_964427565.1 uncultured Halanaerobiales bacterium
CAGGTTATTGCTAAATAAAAAAGTCCCCCTCTAATTTTTAAAGGGGGCTTTTTTTAGTGCGAAAATAAATTGTTCACAGTTTCATATAAAAGGAAAGGATATATCTTCATAAAATTGAATGTGCTAATATTTTATGATAATATATAGTTGTTTAGTATGTTAGTAATATTTAATTTAAAGAAGGAGAGGAATTACAAATGCAAAAAGAATATACAATGGTTATGATTAAACCAGGTTCTGTTAAAAAAAGGGTTGCTGGTGAAATTATATCTCGTTTCGAAAAAACTGGTATGAATATAGAAAAAATGAAGTTAAATAGATATCCAAAATCAACTATTAAAGAATTGTACAGGGAACATGAAGGAAAAGATTTTTATAATAATTTAATAGAAACTATATCTGGTCAAAGAATTGTGGTTATGGTTCTATCCGCAAAGGAAGATGTTATAAAAAAAGTAAGGAAAATGAATGGGGCAACTAATCCTGTAGAAGCAAAACCAGGTACCATACGAGGTGATTATGGTTGTTATATGGGGCCTGATAATGTTGTTCATGCTTCAGATAGCAAGGAGGCTGCAGCCAGGGAAATAAACTTATTTTTCCCTGATTTTTTAGAATAAAATTGCAAAGGACCCACCCCTATGTATATGGGTGATGAATTTGCTTAATATTATTTAATTTGATAATAATGAAATATAAATTGGTCTGAGAAATAATACAGGAGGTAATTAAGTATTGAAAATATTACGTTATATAAAAAATAAGGGAATAAGTTATGGTTTATTGCAAAATCAAAAGATAAAAAAAATAAAAGGAGATATATTTTCAAATTATATAATTACAGAAGAAAAGATTGATTTAAAAAGTGTAAAATTGCTTAGTCCGGTAGAGCCTCCTAATATTATTGCTGTGGGATTAAATTATAAGAAACACGCTGACGAAAGTGGGGCTAAAAAATATCCGCAAAGACCTATACTATTTTTGAAAGCAACAACCAGTGTAGTTGGTCCACAAGATAATATTATTTTACCGCAAATAGCCCCTGCAGAAGTTGATTATGAAGCAGAATTGGCAGTTATAATTGCAAAAAAAGCAAAAAATATTAGAGAAGATGAAGTTGATGATTATGTTCTTGGCTATACTTGTGCCAACGATGTTTCTGCTCGTGATTGTCAGATAAAACTTGATAAACAATGGGCAAGAGCAAAATCTTTTGATACATTCTGTCCCCTGGGACCCTGGATTGAAACTGATCTTAATCCCGCTAAACTTAATATCAAATCTATATTGAATGGAAAAACAATGCAGGATTCAAATACAGCTGATTTAATATTTGATGTTAAATATCTGCTAAGTTATTGCTCACAAAATATGACATTGCTACCTGGTACAGTTATAATGACCGGTACTCCTGAAGGAGTTGGATTTGCCCGAAAACCTCCTGTATATTTGCGTACAGGGGATAAAATCGAAGTAGAAATAGAAGGTATTGGGAAACTAAAGAATAGTGTCATAGACAAGAAAAACTAATATAATAATTATATATTTAACTTTATAAATATTGCTAAAAATAAATGTATACATATACTTGACAGAAAAGTATAAATCATATATTATTATTGCAAACATATAAAAATTCATAAACTTTGAACAGGAACAGTAGTTAAAATAAAATTTAAAGCGAATCGAGATTGGTGTGAGCTCGATAATTTTATTTTAATGAATTCCCACCTGGGAGTTGCGGGCTGAAAGAAGTAAGCTTTGCCGGACTGTCAACCGTTATTATGACTGGTTATAGGAGATTGATTATTAATCTGTAACTAAAAAGTGTTATTGCTAAATAGGATGGTATAGCGAGTTTAACCTCGTTCCTTACAGGGAACGGGGTTTTTTAATTTATTTTTCAAAAATTAATTAGAAGGTGATAAAAATGAAATTATGTGTTATTGGTCTTGGGAAAATGGGATCAGCACTGGTTAGTAGTATTTTAAATTCAGGTATCTATAAAGCAGAAGAAATAATAGGTTGTGATATTAATGTTGAATCTGAAGAGTCCAATCAAAATTTTGGGGGTATTTTAACAACAAATGACAATGTAATGGGAACAGAAGAAGCAGATATAATACTATTATCTGTTAAACCTCAGGTGATTGATGATGTTCTTGATGAAATTAAAGGTGCTGTAGTTGACAAACTTGTAATTTCTATAGCTGCTGGTATAAGTAACTTCTATATTAATAGTATTTTACCTACTTCAAGTAGAGTAGTAAGGGTTATGCCCAACACACCAGCACTTGTTAAAGAAGGAATCTCTGCCATAGCTCCAGGTGATAATGTTACAGAAGAAGATATAAGACTGGTAAAAGATATATTTGAAGCTGTAGGTGAAGTAATTCAGATAGATGAAAAATTAATGAATGCTGTTACAGGTTTGAGTGGTAGTGGACCTGCTTATATATATATGATTATTGAAGCACTGGCTGATGGAGGAGTTAGAATGGGTATTTCCAGAGAATTATCATTAAAACTTGCAGCTCAAACTGTTCTTGGTTCAGCAAAAGTGGTACTGAAAACCGGAAAACATCCAGGGGAATTGAAAGATATGGTAACTTCTCCTGGTGGTACTGCAATTCAGGGTGTAGAAACACTGGAGATGCATGGTCTAAGAGGAGTTTTAATTGATGCTGTTAAGAAAGCAACTGCCAGATCAAAAGAACTCAGTGAACATGGTGATAGAAGTTGAAGTCTGCTTGCAAACTTCGTGGGCTTGCCCCGAGGAGAGTCGATGATTTTATGAGTATAAATTCACTTAATATAGAGCCAGATAATGGTTCCTGTTTAATTATTGCACCTCACTGTGATGATGAGCTTTTGGCCTGTGGAGGAATTATTCAGCAGGCTCTGGCCTGTAATGTTCAGGTTGAAGTAATTTTTTTGACAAATGGTGATGGTTTTAGATGGGCGGCTATTAGAAATTTTAAAAGGCCCTATATAACAGCAAGTAAATATAAAATGCTGGGCCAGATAAGGCAGAGAGAAGCATTGGTAGCCACAGAATGTCTGGGTTTGAAGAGGGAGAATGTTCATTTTCTGGGTTATCCTGATGGGGGTTTGAAGAGTCTGTGGTCAGAAAATTGGTCCACAGAAAAGCCCCTGACGTCTCATTATACAAAAGTAAATGCAAACCCTTATTCACTTGCTTATAAATTAGAACAGAAGTATACGGGAGAGGATTTGATAGCTAATTTAGGGGAATTAATAACATCTTTTAACCCTCAAAAAATATTTATTTCTTCTTCTTATGATAATCACCCGGATCATCGGGCTGCATATAATTTCCTCAAATATACTATATGTAAATTGAAGCTGGAAAACAAAATAACTAATTATCCTGAGATATATCAATATCTGGTTCACTGGAACAGATGGCCTCTTTCTCCAGGAATAGATCATAATAGTTTGAGACCTCCCTTTGAACTTGTCAAAGTCAATAAAAATTGGAGTAATTATCTTCTTACTAATAAGCAGAAAGAGATGAAACTGATTTCTCTAAAAAAATACAGGACTCAGATGAATGTTATGAAAAAATATCTGGAGAGTTTTGTTAAGAATAATGAAATATTTATAATTGACCACTGTGAAAAAATATATTTAACTAAAACAGTTAATAGTGATTTAAATCAGATACGGGTTCCTTCAATAAACAGGAATATAATTTTCTATGAACCATCCAGAAAAAAATATAGATTTAAAAGAAAAATAGTAACAGATATCAGGGGAATAAAACTTGGTTTTTCCAAAAAGCACTTATTTATTAATTTATTTTTTTTAAATAATTATAGTTCTAAACAGAAATTTAAAATAAGAGCAATAATAATTACTAAAGGTAAAAGTAGGGTAAAAAGCAGAGACTTTGAATTGACTATTCCTGCCAAGTCTAACAGTGAGTTTATCCTTAATCAATATATAAATTCAAAAAAATGGTTAACAAGAGATATGGTTCATGTATACTGGAGAAAAGAATCAATAAAGATAAGAATCGATAATCCAGCATTTCAAAAAGAGAGTTACTTTTTTTTAACAGCTGAAATTTGCAAAAAAGGCAGGATAGTTGACAGAACTTCCTGGAAGGTTATAAAACTTATAAGCTAGTATTTAAAGCCCTTTACGGGCTTTTTTTTATTTTTACAATTTCCCATAATTTTAATATATTTTCTTGATAATGATGTTTTATACTTAGTGTAAGATAAAAATATCAATTAAGGGAGTGTATATTAAGTATGAAAAAGTTAACAACATTGATGATATTATTTTTGTTATTATCATTTACAACTTTAGCTGCTCAGGGTGCTGATGTTAGAAGTCTTGATTTGCAGTTAGCTGTGGAATTGGCTGTAAAGCAAAATCTTAATTTAAGAATTGAAGAGCTCAATTTAGAAAAATCGAAGTTAAATTATGAAAAACAAAAAGCAAGTAATTTATTAAACCAGTCTCGTTATAGTGAACTCCAGGCAGAGTATAATCTGGCTGTTGCTAACAACAATTATAACAATGTATATGATAATTTAGTCAAAAATACGGTAAGTCAGTATACAAACCTATTGTTGAAAAAACTGGACTTAGAAATCAAGGAAAAGAACCTTGCATTAGAAAAAAGAAAGCTAACAGAGGCCAGAGCAAAATATAATATAGGTGATATTGGCAGTGTTGATCTCCTTGAACAGGAAAATACATATAATAATACCAAATTTAATCTTGAAAAAGCTCAGGATAGTTATAAACATAGTGTCAAAGAATTCAAAACAACCCTGGGTGTGATAGAGGAACCATTATTAGCTGAAATATCTTGGCCACAGGTCTGGCAGGTAACAGAAGAAAAAGCCGTTCAGGAGACACTTGATAATAGCCGAGAAGTGATCTTGAAAAATAAAAACCTGGAACTTGCAAAAATAGATCTGGAGAGATCACAGCTTTCTGATTCAGGGCTGGATAAAAAAATAGCAAATACAGATTTAGCTATTGCAGAAGTAGAAGTTAAGAACAAAATAGAAGAAATAACAAATTCAACCCAGGAAGTCTATTATCAATTTAAGCAGGCTGTTAAAA
>CAYRVO010000121.1:0-5102 GCA_964427565.1 uncultured Halanaerobiales bacterium
CAGGCTGCTTCTGCAAGATCTGAATTTTTAGTTGTAAAGGCTTCCAGTACAGCATCCAGCATATCAGATACAATATTAGCTAGTTCCGGAATCATAACCAGTGGATGCAAATATTCTTGATTCTTTAATTCCAGAACAATCTCAGCAATATTTGTAGCCAAATCACCAATTCTTTCCAGGTCACTTGCTATTTTTACCAGGGCAATACTAAACCATGAATCCCTTATTAAAGGCTTATCCAGTACCAACAGTCTAGAAACCTCTTCCTCAATAGTTATTTGGTAATTATCTAGAACATCATCTTTGTTGATTATACTTTTAGCCAATTCAATATTTTTATTATCCAGAGCTTTAATCACATTTTGCAACATATCTTCAGCGATTTCACTCATATCACTAATATCTTCTAAAAGCTGCTCTCTTTTCTTTTTATAAACTTCTTCCATTAAAGTAATTTCGCCTCCTTTTTTATACCCCGGTATTATAATATATATTCTTTACCATAAGTAAAAATCCTCCCTCAATAATATTAAATTTTTTTATATTTTACATTTATCAATATTAGAGCTAAAACAGTTATCATAAATTCCGGCTTCTTCTTTATTTTATGATAAATTATATTATCTTTTTTTTATTGAAGAAACAATTCAAAGTATAATTAATTTAATTAAAGGAAAAAACTTTTCTTTATTGAATAATTTTATATTAAGTATTATTAATTAATTTTAATTTACAAAATCAGTCAGTATTTACACCAGGAGGTCTTGTAATGAATTACTCTATATATAATCTAATTCCTAAAATTCCCTCTTCCCAATACGATGAATACACAATTAAAAAATTTATCCAAAACAATTTTAGGATCCTGTTGCTGTCCTTTTTTTTGATGATAGAACAAACATGTTACGGAATTTTTGTCAGTACACAGGGTACTTTATTACAAAAAATATATTTCGGAACTGCTATCTTAATGATTATTTTTTTTATGAGCAGCCTCTATTTTTATTATTATAGACCTGATCAAATAACAATTTTACATAATATCTATGAAACGAGTATTGGTCTTTTAGGTTTAATGATAGCGGTATTCAGAATTGTTTTTACTAAACAACAACTTCCCGGACTTCCTACAGTTTATATAGCTGTAATATATGGAATGGCCTTTATTTTTTATTATAATTTCAAGCAAAGCTTCCTGATATACTTCTCCTGTAGTTTAATTTTAATTTTATCACTATCTATATATAAACCGTCATTACAGTTTGATAGATATCTGGCAGATATAATATCCAATAACATAATAGCCTTGATTGCTTCCGTGATAAATTATCATAAATTTATGAAAGAATTTATTAACAAAAAAACTATAGAACAAAAAAATAATAAATTACTGCAGAAAAATAAAGAAATCAAAAAAATTAATGATAAATTATATAAAATATCAATTACAGATGAACTTACCGGTATGTATAATAGGCGTAAAATAGAAGAGATAATGAAAAAAGTTTATGCTAAAGCTGAAAGATATAACAGAGAGTTTTCTATTATTTTACTTGACATTGATAATTTTAAAGATATTAATGATAATTTTGGACACCCTGTAGGAGATAAAATATTAATAAAAATAACTAAGTTACTGACAGAAAATATTAGGACTGTAGATACCTGTGGACGCTGGGGAGGAGAAGAATTTTTAATAGTCTGTCCCGAAACAGAATTGAACTCTGCCTATGATCTTGCAACAAGATTGAAAAGCTTAATAGAATACAGAGAATTTCCCCGGGTGGAAAAAGTAACAGCTAGCTTTGGTGTAGCTTCTTATTCTGAAAACAAAGAAATAAAAGACATAATCAAAACAGCTGATAAAAGCCTATATCAAGCTAAACAAAATGGGCGGAACAAAGTAGAAGCAATTAACCATACTACTTTTAATAAACAAAATAAAAAAAATTAACTTTTCACATTTACCTCCGTAAATTATATGTATTAATTAATATAAATCAAATTTCAATAAATACTGACAAATTATACTATTCTACAATTTACAAAAATGAATTAATTCCTTTTTATTTTAACAAATTAGCAGGAAAAATAAATCCTGTCCAGTATTATATTATTAATAAGTAAATAATACCCTAACTCCTTTTTTGAGGTGGGGTTTTTAAATTTCAAGGAGGATAAAATGGGACTAAAATATGTATTAAAACGTAATGGCCAACAGGTAGCATTTAATAAAAAAAAGATTGAGAATGCTGTCTTAAAAGCCGCCGGAGCTGTAAATTCAGATAACCAAAATATTGGTAATGAAATCACTCAGGAAGTAATCTCTTATTTAAATATTTTTTTTAAAGATAACGGCATACCCCAGGTCGAACAGATTCAGGACCTGGTAGAAAAGGTTTTAATTGAAAAAGGTTATGCAGATATAGCTAAAGCTTATATATTATATCGAGAACAACATAGTAAAATTCGTGATGCTAAAAGATTATTTGATGATGGGCTGGAGTCAATGGGAGATTATCTTGACCGCAGTGACTGGAAAGTAAATGAAAACAGTAATATGGGCTATTCCCTTCAGGGATTAAATAATTTTATCTCTTCAGAAGTTACTGCCCAGTACTGGTTACAGGAAATATATCCAGTTGAAGTAAGAAAACGGCATACATCCGGTGATTTTCATGTACATGATCTTGGCAATCTTAGTGTTTACTGTTGTGGTTGGGATCTGGAAGACTTTTTATTAACAGGTTTTAAAGGTGTCCCTACAAAAATTGAAAGTAAACCACCCAAACATTTAAAATCTGCCATGGGGCAGATTGTTAATTTCTTTTTTACTTTACAGGGAGAATCTGCAGGAGCACAGGCTTTTTCCAATTTTGATACCTACCTTGCCCCTTTTATTGCCTACGATAACCTTGATTATAAAGAAGTTAAACAGACTATGCAGGAATTCCTATTTAATGTAAATGTCCCGACAAGGGTTGGTTTTCAAACTCCATTTACAAATATTACCATGGACTTAGAAGTCCCCAGTTATATCGCTGATCAACCGGTAATAATTGGTGGTGAGCATCAGGAACATACATATGGTGAATTCCAGGAAGAAATGGATATATTTAATAAAGCCTTTGCTGAAGTTATGATATCAGGAGATGCAAAACACAGGACATTCTCTTTTCCTATACCTACATATAATATTACAAAGGATTTCGACTGGGATAATCCTGTCCTTGACCCCGTCTGGGAGATGACAGCTAAATTTGGCATACCTTATTTCTCGAACTTTATCAACTCCGATATGGATCCTGAAGATGCTCGCTCGATGTGTTGCAGATTGCGTCTGGATAACACAGAACTCCGCAAACGTGGGGGAGGATTGTTTGGTTCCAATCCCATGACCGGTTCTATCGGTGTAGTAACTTTAAACATGCCTCGGATTGGCTATCTGGCCAATAGTGAGCAGGACTTCCTGAATAGAACATATGAATTAATGGATATTGCCCGGGAAAGTCTGGAAATCAAGCGTAAAGTACTGGAAAATTTTACTGATCAGGGTCTTTATCCCTATGCCAAATTTTATCTACGTAATATCAAAAAGCGTTTTGATGAATACTGGAAAAATCACTTTAATACTATTGGTCTTAATGGTATGAATGAAGCTGTACTTAATTTCATGAATAAAAATATTGCTACCCCGGAAGGACAAAATTTTGCTATTAAAATCATGAATAAAATGCAGGAACGCCTTGTCAAATATCAGGAAGAAACAGATAATATGTACAACCTGGAAGCAACTCCGGCAGAAGGTACCTCCTACAGATTGGCCAGGCTTGATAAACAAAAATTTGCTAACAAAATTATTGCTGCTAATGAAGATAAAGTCCGAAGTGATGATGCTGACCCCTATTACACTAATTCCAGTCATTTACCTGTAGGATATACCAGTGATATATTTACAGCTCTGGATCTACAGGATGACTTACAACAAATATATACCGGAGGTACAGTATTCCATGGATTCCTGGGTGAAAAAATGCCCAATATAAAAAGTACAAAATTACTGATTAAAAGAATAGCTGAAAATTACAGTCTTCCCTATTATACAATAACACCTACCTTCAGTATATGTCCTGTCCATGGTTATCTCCCTGGTGCCCATGAATATTGCCCAATCTGTGCAGCCGAGGAGGATAATGATGAAGCTTAAAAAACAACATTTAAAAGTTAGTGGTGTTCAGAAAACCAGCCTAATTGATTATCCGGAACATATTGCAGCGGTTATATTTACTCAGGGATGCAATTTTAGCTGTCCTTACTGTCATAATCCGGAATTAATTACTGCTGAAAAAAGTGAACATAAATATATAGATATAGATATGTTTCTGGAATTTTTAGAAGAGAGAAAAAATCTGCTCGATGGAGTCAGTATTACAGGGGGTGAACCCCTACTGCAACCTGGCCTGTGTGAATTTATAGAAAAGGTTAAAGCAAAAAACTTGAAGGTTAAACTGGATACTAATGGTTCAAAGGCAAACAAATTACAGTCATTACTTGAAAATAATCTCCTGGATTATATAGCAATGGATGTTAAGTTACCACTGTCTTCATATCATCTAGTTTTACCAGGGAAAAAATCTAATGGTCAAGTCATAGAAAATATAGAAAAGACTATTTCCTTAATATTAAACTCCGGAATTAATTATGAATTTAGAACAACAGTAGTTCCCGGTATGCATGAAGTTAAGGAAATAAAAAAAATCGCCGGATTAATAGAGGGGGCAAACAAATACTATCTGCAAAATTTTAGACCTGAAAACACGTTGGATCCAGAAATGGAAAATTTAAATCGCTTTCCACCGGCAAAACTTAAAGACTTTAAAGCTGCAGCTGAACAAATATTGCCTTCTGTTGAAATAAGGGATTAAATTAATTAAAGGAACTTAACTTTAATCAGAAATCTTTCTGAAAATATTATCCAGGGAGGAATTAAATTATTATGGGTAAAAAACAAAAATGTGAAGTTTATTCTCGAATTGTTGGTTATCTTTCACCTTTATCAGAATGGAACAAAGGAAAAAGAGAAGAATTTAAAGCCAGAAAAA
>CAYRVO010000122.1:0-5088 GCA_964427565.1 uncultured Halanaerobiales bacterium
ATCTTATCATTTTGATTGCTTTTTTTTCATCTATATTACCAGGGTCACCGTTTTTTAATGGTAATCTCATAGCACCAAATCCAAGGGCAGATGTCTTCCAATCTAAGTTTCCAAACTTTCTACATTTCACTATTGAAGCCCTCCTTATTATCTTTAGTTTGCTAATTTTATAATAGCATAATTGAACTGGTAAAACAAATTTAACAGTTATCATTTAAAATTTATCTAATGTCAGAATTTTAACTAATTTGACAGCAAATATCCGATATAATATACTTAAAAATAGATAAAAATAAAAGGTAACACATACCTTTATGGGGGGATAATAGTATGAGTAAAAAAATGAAGACCATGGATGGAAATACTGCTGCAGCTCACATAGGATATGCTTTTACAGATGTAGCAGCAATTTATCCGATCACTCCTTCATCACCAATGGCAGAAAAGGTTGATGTCTGGAGTGCGCATGGTCGTAAAAACATTTTTGATCAGAGGGTTAAGTTAAGTGAAATGCAGTCTGAAGGAGGAGCTTCAGGAGCAGTTCACGGTTCACTGGCAGCTGGTGCACTGACAACTACTTTCACAGCTTCCCAGGGTTTATTACTTATGTTACCAAATATCTATAAAATTGCTGGAGAATTGTTACCGGGAGTTTTTCATGTAAGTTCACGTAGTGTTGCAACTCATGCACTTTCAATTTTTGGGGATCATTCTGATGTAATGGCCTGTCGTCAGGCTGGAGCAGCTTTACTTGCGTCAGGTAGTGTTCAGGAGGTAATGGATCTGGGTGGAGTTGCACATTTAGCTGCAATAAAATCAAAATTACCTTTTATTCATTTTTTTGATGGATTCCGTACTTCTCATGAAATACAGAAAATAGAAGTAATGGATTATGATGATTTGGCAGAACTTGTTGATTATGATTCATTAAATGAATTTAGACATAATGCTTTAAATCCAGAACATCCGGTAACTAGAGGTACTGCTCAAAATCCGGATATATTCTTTCAGGCCCGTGAATCATGTAATAGATTTTATGATGCAGTTCCAGATATAGTTGCAGAATATATGCAGGAAATTTCTGAAATAACAGGTAGAGAATACCATCCTTTTAATTATTATGGAGATGAAGAAGCTGAACACGTAATAGTTGCTATGGGTTCTGTAACAGAAACTATAGAAGAAACTATTGATTACTTAATGGAACAGGGTAAAAAGGTTGGGTTAATTAAAGTTCATCTATATAGGCCTTTTTCCGAGAAGTACTTCTTAAAAGCTTTACCGGAAACAGTCAAGAAAATTGCAGTTCTCGACAGAACTAAAGAACCTGGTTCTTTAGGTGAACCATTATACGAAGACTTAAAAACACTATTCTATACTAAAGAAAATGCACCAGAAATTTTTGGTGGGCGCTTTGGCTTGAGTTCTAAAGATACTAATCCTACAGATATTAAAGCAGTATTTGATAATCTTAAAGAAGATAAACCAAAGAACAATTTTACTATTTCAATAAAAGATGATGTTACAAATACTTCTATAGAAGCTCAAGAGGCAATAGATACCACTCCCGAAAATACAGTTTGCTGTAAGTTCTGGGGATTTGGTTCTGATGGTACTGTTGGAGCTAATAAGAATGCTATTAAAATAATTGGAGATAATACCGATAAATATGCTCAGGGATATTTTCAGTATAGTTCTAAAAAATCAGGTGGTGTAACGGTATCTCACCTGCGTTTTGGTGATGATCCTATAAAATCAACATATTATGTCCAGGATGCAGACTATGTTGCCTGTCATAAGAGTTCCTATGTTGATCAATATGATATGGTTTCAGATCTAAAAGAAGGAAGTACTTTTGTACTTAACTGTCCCTGGTCAGAAGATGAATTAGATGAACACTTACCTGCTGAAATCAAAAAATATATTGCGGAAAATGATATAGATTTTTATATTGTAGATGCAGTTGATATAGCATCTGATGTTGGACTTGGTGGTAGAATCAATATGGTTATGCAGACTGTTTTCTTTAAATTAGCTGATATCTTACCTGTAGATGAAGCAGTAGAATATTTAAAAGAAGCTATTAAGAAAACATATGGTCATAAAGGTGAGAAAATAGTAAAAATGAATTGGGAGGCAGTAGATAGGGCACTTGATGCTATAGTTAAGGTTAATGTACCAAGAGAATGGGCATCAGTTGAGCCTGCTGCCGCTACTTCTGAAGAAGATAAACCAGAATTTATTAAAAATGTAGTTGAACCAATTCTAAAGCAAAAAGGTGATGATTTACCCGTTAGTGCCTTTGGGGGTCGTGAAGATGGGTCATTCCCACCGGGAATATCTGCCTATGAAAAACGTGGTGTAGCAATAAATGTACCTGAATGGCAGATGGAAAACTGTATACAGTGTAATCAGTGTTCATTAGTCTGTCCTCATGGTGCTATTCGACCATTCCTGGTTAATAAAAAAGAACAAGAAGAAGCACCAGAAGAATTTGCTACTAAAAAAGCATTAGGTAAAAATATGGATGGTCTGGAATACCGTATGCAGGTTAGTCCACTTGATTGTGTTGGTTGTGGTAGCTGTGTTAATGTATGTCCTGCTCCTGACAAGGCATTAGTTATGAAACCAGCTCAAAAGCAGATTGAAAAAGAAAAAGATAACTGGTCATATGCAGTTGATAATGTAGAAATTAAAGATGATAAGATGAAGAAAAATTCCGTTAAGGGTAGTCAGTTTAGTCAGCCTTTACTTGAGTTCTCAGGAGCATGTGCAGGATGTGGTGAAACACCATATGCTAAACTAATTACTCAGTTATTTGGTGATAGAATGTTAATTGCCAATGCTACCGGGTGTTCTTCCATTTGGGGAGGCTCAGCACCGAGTTCAGTATATACTACAAATGATAAAGGACATGGACCTGCCTGGGCAAATTCCCTATTTGAAGATAATGCCGAATATGGATACGGTATGTATCTGGGAATAGAACAGATTAGGAATAAACTTGCTGATTTAATGGAAGAAGCAATGGAAATGGAGCTGTCTGCTGATCTTAAAGAAGCGTTTGCAGATTGGTTGGAAGGTAAAGATAACGCCGAAAAATCTAGAGCAGCTACTGATAAGATGCTTCCACTTATGGAAGAATATAAAGATAATGATGTACTTGCAGAAATTCTGGATAAGAAGGAATTTTTAGTTAAAAAATCACAGTGGATTTTCGGTGGAGATGGCTGGGCTTATGATATCGGTTATGGTGGTCTTGATCATGTACTGGCTTCCGGTGATGATGTAAATGTTATGGTATTTGATACAGAAGTTTATTCAAATACTGGTGGACAGTCTTCCAAGGCAACACCAACAGCAGCAGCAGCTAAATTTGCTGCATCAGGAAAGAAAACTAGCAAGAAAGACCTCGGTAGAATGGCCATGACTTATGGTTATGTCTATGTTGCTCAGATAGCTCTTGGTGCCAGTAAAAATCAGGCAGTTAAAGCGATTGCTGAAGCAGAAGCTTATCCAGGTCCTTCCCTGATAATTGCTTATGCTCCCTGTATTGCTCATGGTTTAAAAGATGGAATGGGCTGTAGTATAGGACAGGAAGATAAAGCTGTTAAGTCAGGTTACTGGCATCTGTATAGATTTAATCCGGAATCAAAAGAAGAAGGTAAGAATCCGTTTGCACTGGATTCTAAAGAACCTACAGAAGACTTTAAAGAATTCTTACTGAGTGAGGTACGTTATGCCAAACTACAGAAAGAATTTCCGGAAATAGCTGATGAATTATTTGATAAGGCTGAACAGGATGCACAAGAAAGATATCAAGCATATAAACGCCTGGCTGAAGCCTATGATGAAGAATAAATAGTCAAATATATAAATATATAAAAGCAGAAGGGCCGGTTTTTCGCCGGTCTTTTTGTTTTTATACAAAACTGTGCCCAATAAAGTTGACATTTTTTAAGGATAGTTGTTATATAATATAGTGTATCTAGCATTATAGAATAGTCTTTAAAAGGGGTGTTTAATAAAATGGGAAAGATAGAACTGGAAGTATTAATAGTTGTAGAAAACAAAGTGAATAATAGGAATTTAATTGCTGAACACGGCCTTTCTTTTTTATTGAAATATGATGGGAAAGACTATCTTTTTGATACCGGCCAGGGTTTAGCAGTGATTCCCAATGCCCGGGCACTTAATATCAATTTAAATAGATTAGAAGGTGTTTTTTTAAGTCATGGACACGATGATCATACTGGTGGTTTACATAAGATACTGAGGGTTAATCCAGGGCTTAAAGTCTATGGCCACCCCGATATTTTTAAACCCAAATATTCACGCCGTGATAATAAATTTAAAGAAATCGGATTTAATATGTGCAGGAAAGATATTGATAAATTTATTCCTGTTAGTAGTTTAAAAGAAATTACAGATGGATTATGGTTAACAGGTGAAATACCGGAAAGAATAAAACCTTCAGGTAATTATAAAACAGGATTTAAACCGGAATTGAAGGATGATTATTTTCAGGATGATCAATCAATAGTAATAGAAACAAAACAAGGTCTGGTTGTTATTCTTGGTTGTAGTCATGCGGGAGTGATAAATATCCTGGAGTATATTAAAAACAAATTTGATGATAAATTATATGCTGTATTTGGTGGTATGCACCTTAAAGATAAAAAAGAAGAAAGAATAATAGATATAATAGATTATTTATCAGATCAGGATTTTAAATTATTGGTTCCTATGCATTGTACAGGAATTGATGTTGTAAGTTTAATGAAAGAGCGGTTAGGAGATAAAGTTAAGAGGGGTAGTACAGGTAAAAGGTTCAGAATATAAGTAGTACAAATCTAGATTTATAAGTTAAGGAAACTTTTGCTAGAGGATATCTTTTAATTAAAAGGTTATTCCGTTTTCAATAAAGAATATTATTTGGAATGAAACATATATTGAAATAGGGAAAAGTAACTTTATAAGCAGGACTTTATTTAAATATAGAGAAGAATATTAATAATACAATAATATTTTGAGCTAGTCTATTTTGTACTTCGCTATTCTAATTTTGCAAGTAGCCTCTGAAACCAT
>CAYRVO010000123.1:0-5038 GCA_964427565.1 uncultured Halanaerobiales bacterium
TTCCTTCACGTAAGGGAGCTACACTTGTTATTGATGCTGGTGCTAATGTTGATTGCGATCCTATAAATCTATTGCAGTTTGCAATAATGGGTCAGATACATGCCAATAATGTTCTTGGAATTAATAACCCTCGTATAGGTTTATTGAGTGTAGGGGAAGAAAAAGAAAAAGGTAATAACTTAACAAAAAATACATATGACTTATTGGAAAATGATAAACGGATTAATAATTTCAAAGGTAATGTTGAAGGCCGTGATATATTTAACGGTAACTGTGATGTAATAGTATGTGATGGATTTACAGGTAATGTAGCTTTGAAAACTACAGAAGGTGTAGCATCTTTAATGTTTGATATGCTAAAACAGGCTTTAACTAAAAATTTGCGTTCTAAAATAGGTGCATTAATGGTTAAACCATATTTGAAAGAAATTACGGATAAATTAGATTACCGTCAATATGGGGGGGCACCACTACTGGGTGTTAATGGTGTGATAATTATCTGTCATGGAAGTTCTGATGCACATACAATTTTACATGCGATAGAAGTAGCAATAGATACAAATAAAACAGGGGTAGTACAGAGAATAAAAGACGAAATAGAAGAGGATGGTGAAGCAAATGACTCGTAGAGCATCGATTACTGGTCTGGGTAAATGTCTACCACCCCAAATAGTGACAAACAAAGATCTGGAAGAAATGGTTGATACCAGTGATGAATGGATAACTTCAAGAACAGGTATAAAAGAAAGAAGAATAGCTGCAGATGATGTAAGTACTTCAAAATTAGCTTTGGAGGCTTCTAATAAAGCACTTGAGGATGCGGGTATTAATGCGCAACAATTAGATTTAATTATTGTAGCTACAGTTACTCCAGATATGCTTTTTCCTGCTACAGCCTGTATTTTACAGGATAAAATGGGAGCAAAAAATGCAGCAACTTTTGATCTTGAAGCAGGATGTTCTGGTTTTGTTTATGGCTTAGGAGTAGCCAGTAACTTTATAGAAAATGGTATGTATGACAATATATTAGTTGTTGGTGCAGAAACATTATCCAAAATAACCGATTGGGAAGATAGGAGCACCTGTGTTTTGTTTGGTGATGGGGCAGGTGCCGCCGTAGTACAGGCTAAAGAAAAAGGTGGAATGCTAGCATTTGATATGGGTGCTAAAGGAAGTGGTGGAAGTTCTCTCTATATGCCGGGAGGAGGTTCACTGAATCCAACTACTGAAAATACTGTAAAAGATAAATTACATTATATAAAGATGGAGGGTAATCAGGTTTTTAAGTTTGCTGTAAAAAGAATGGGGCAATCCTCTTATGATGTACTAGAAAAAGCAGGTTTAGAAGCACAGGATATAGACTTACTTGTACCTCATCAGGCTAATACAAGAATAATATATTCTGCTGCTAAGAGACTTAAACTGGAGAAAGAGAAGGTATATGTAAATCTACCCAAATATGGTAATACATCATCGGCTTCCGTACCTATTGCTCTTGTAGAAGCTGTGGAAAAAGATTTAGTAGGTAATGGTGATATAATTGTGTTGGTAGCATTTGGAGCTGGTTTAACATGGGCATCTACAGTTATGGAATGGAATAAATAATTGGGAATATAGTAATTGGAGGATCAGTAATAATGGATAAAAATATTGCTTTTATTTTTCCCGGTCAAGGTTCTCAACATATTGGTATGGGAAAAGATATAATTGAAAAATATAAAATTGCTGAAGATTTGTTTACAGAAGCCAGCGAACTATTGGGTTTTGATCTAAAAAAATTATGCCTAGAAGGGTCTGAAGATGACTTAAATAATACTTGTAATACACAGCCTGCTATATTTACAATTAGTATGATTTTTGATAGGATTTTGAAGGAACAGGGCATATTCCCTCAGGCTTTAGCAGGACACAGTTTGGGAGAATATAGTGCTTTTTGTTCAGCTGGAGCTTTTAGCTTTTCAGAAGGTGTAAAATTAGTAAGAAAACGTGGTAATTTCATGAATCAGGCTTTATCTTCTGGAGAAGGTTCTATGGCTGCTATAATTGGTTTAAAAAAAGATAAGATTGAATCATTATGTGAACAAATAGATGAAGTATGTGAAATAGCTAATTTTAATACTCCTTCACAGATTGTTGTTTCTGGAACAGCAAAAGGTATTAAAGAAATAATTAAATTAACACGTTCTGAAGGGGCAAAAAAAGTTATAGAACTTGATGTAAGTGGAGCATTTCATTCTTCTTTAATGGTACCTGCACGTAAAAAGCTGGATACAGCTCTTAATAAAATAGATATTAAACATATAGAAATTCCTGTTATGGTAAATGCACATGCCTGTTATCTAAAAAAAATTGATGAAATAAAAGATGCATTATCAGCCCAGATGGAAAATAGTGTATTGTGGGTTAATAGTATGCAGCTTATGATAGAAAAGGGAATAGAAACATTTGTAGAAGTTGGTCCTGGAAGAGTGCTTAAGGGTTTAATGAGAAGGATAGACCGCAGTGTTGATGTTTATAGTGTAAGAGATATAAATAGTATGGAAAAGTTTATTAACAGGTATGAAGGGAGTATTTAACATGCTGTCATTAACTGGGAAAGTAGCAGTTGTAACCGGTAGTTCACGTGGTATTGGTGCTGAGACTGCTTTAAAACTTGCTGAAGCAGGAGCCAATTTAGTAATTAATTATAATTCTAATAAAGAAAGAGCAATATCTGTAGTTGAAAAAGTTAGAAAAATGGGTCAAAAAGCAATTAAAATACAGGCCAATATTGCAAAAACTGATCAGGCTAAAAAGTTAATAAAAAAATCTATTTCTGAATATGATAAAATTGATATACTGGTTAATAATGCCGGGATAACAAGAGATAAGTTATTATTAAGAATGAAAGAAGAAGACTGGCAGCAGGTTATTGATATAAATTTAAAAGGTATGTTCAATACTACTAAAGCAGTAAGTAGATATATGATGAAACAGAGATATGGTAAGATAATAAATATGAGTTCAGTAATTGCTTTAATGGGAAATGCCGGTCAATCAAATTATGCCGCTTCTAAATCTGGTGTAATTGGTTTTTCAAAATCAATTGCCCGAGAACTATCAGCAAGAAATATTAATGTGAATGTTGTAGCGCCAGGATATATTGAAACAGATATGACAGAAGAATTATCAGAAGAAGTTAGGGAAAAAATTATAGAAAATATTCCTCTTGCTAGAACAGGAAGTGGGGAAGATGTAGCAAATTTAGTATTATTTTTAGCATCTGATTTATCAGATTATATTACCGGTCAGGTTATAAATGTAGATGGTGGAATGTTAATGTGAAAGGAGGTGACAATATGGAAAATGTATTTGACAGAATTGCTAAAATTATAGAAGAAGAACTGGCTGTAGATGAAAATGAGGTTACAGAAAATGCCTCTTTTATAGATGATCTTGGTGCAGATTCTCTGGATGTTGTTGAACTCGTTATGGCTTTTGAAGAGGAATTCGACATTGAAATACCAGATGAGGATGCAGAAGGAATAGAAAAAGTCAAGGATGCAGTAGATTATATTAAAAATAATTTTTAAGATTATTATATAAAAGGTTTACCTCGTTTATAGATATACATAACGGGGTAAACCCATTGAATATATAATTATAGGGGGAGGCCCTAAGCAAAGATGAATAAAAGAGTAGTCATTACAGGAATGGGACAGGTTACATCACTTGGAGATAATATAAAGCAATTATGGAATAATATTGTAAATGGTAAATGTGGTATCAGTAAAATAACTAAATTTGATGTAAGTGAATTTGCCAGCAAAATAGGTGCTGAAATAATAGATTTTGATCCCGGAGAATATATAACTAAAAAAGATGCAAAAAGGATGGGTTTATTTACTCAATATGCAATAGTAGCAACCCAGAAAGCAATGGCTAATTCAGAATTTGATATTAATGATAGTAATGCAGAGGAAGTAGGTGTTATAGTTGGTTCCGGGATTGGTGGTATTGAAATACTTGAGAAACAGGTAGGAAGATTAATAAAAAAAGGTCCTAGACGGGTAAGCCCTTTCTTTATCCCCATGATGATATCCAATATGGCTCCTGGCCAGATATCAATTTATACAGGAGCAAAAGGTCCGAATCTGAATACAGTTACAGCCTGTGCTTCGGGGACAACAGCTATCGGAGAAGCTTATGAAACAATAAAAAGAGGGGATGCTATAGCTATGATAACTGGTGGTACTGAAGCCGCTGTTTCACCTTCAGCAATAGCAGGTTTTGCTTCTATGCGGGCTCTGTCTACTCGTAATGATCAGCCTGGTAAAGCAAGTAGACCTTTTGATAAAGAGCGTGATGGCTTTATAATTGGTGAAGGAAGTGGAATGCTAGTACTGGAGGATATGGAACATGCCTGTCAACGGGATGCAAAAATTTATGCAGAGATTATTGGCTATGGTGCTTCCGGAGATGCATATCATATGACACAGCCGGCCCCAGATGGTGAAGGTGCAGCAAGGGCAATGGAAATGGCTGTTAAAAAAGCTAATTTAAACACCGATGAAGTTGACTATATAAATGCTCATGGTACCTCAACTCTTCTTAATGATAAATATGAGACAATGGCAATTAAGTCTGTATTTGGTGATTATGCTGATGAAATTGTAATAAGTTCAACTAAATCTATGACAGGCCACTTACTTGGAGCTGCAGGTGGGGTTGAAACAATAATTACAGTATTAGCAATAAATGATAAAGTAGTTCCCCCGACAATTAATTATGAAAACCCGGATCCCGAATGTGATCTAGATTATGTTCCTAATACAGCAAGAAAAGTTGATAAATTACAAATAGCTATGACCAATTCGTTTGGTTTCGGTGGACAAAATGCATGTCTATTATTAAAAGAATTTAAAAAATAGGGGGTGATTTTCTTATATATGCCTTCACTTTATGATAGAGAAAAGATAAATAAAGTTGAAAAAATATTGAATATAAAATTTGATGATAAATTTTTATTAGAAAGGGCTTTAACACATAAATCTTTTCC
>CAYRVO010000124.1:0-3755 GCA_964427565.1 uncultured Halanaerobiales bacterium
AAACTGTAGATACTGGATTTTTTGAACCATCCTGGTTTTTAAGAGGATTTGAGAATTTTATGATGGATTTAGTGGCAAATAAAGAATTTGCAAAAACTCTTATGAATAAAATACTTGATTTTCAGATAAAGAGATATGAAATATTTTTAAATGAAGTAGGTAAATATTTGGACATAGTTTTTGTAGGTGATGACCTTGCAACAAAGGATAATACAATAATAAGTCCTTCTACTTACAGGGAGCTTATAAAACCTTTGCAAAAAAGATATTTTGATGCTTTACACTCTATGACTGATGCAAAATTAATGTATCATTCATGTGGAAATATTACACCTTTTATTGAAGATCTTATTGAAATTGGAGTAGATATTTTAAATCCAATACAGGTTTCTGCAAATAATATGAATACAAAAGAGCTTAAAAAAACTTATGGAGACAGATTAGTTTTCTGGGGGGGAATAGACACAACTGAGATATTGCCTAATGGTAATCCCAAAGATGTAAAAAAAGAAGTAGAAAAACGAATTTCAGACTTAGGTCCTGAGGGTTATATTGTAGCTGCTGTTCATGATATTCAGTATGATGTATCAGCTGAAAACATTATTACACTATTTGAAACAGCTACTGAATTCGATCTCTAGTTTTTGTGGAATATTTAAAATGGGAGGTGATTAAAAACAATTTTGAAAATTGATTAAGTTGATTGTTTTATGAATTTTCATAAAAAAAAGGAGGATTAAAATGTTTAAAAAATTAACTTTTTTAATGGTTACAATAATGATCATTACTCTTTTATTTAGTGGGATAGGTGCTGCTAAAACTGTTAGAGTGTTAACATGGAAAACAGCAACTGCGGTTGAAATTCAAAAATTGGTGCCAGAATTTGAAGAAGAAACCGGTATAGATGTTAAAATGGAAATATTTCCAGAACCTGTACTTAGAGAAAAAGTTATGCTTGATCTAGCTTCTGGTACTGGAACATATGATATATTCTTAACTGGTAGCTGGGTTTTACCAGAATATGCTGAAGCAGGTTATTTATATCCCTTAAATGATTTAGTTGAAAACAAACCATCAAAATGGTTTTCTCAGGGGGACTTTGCTTCTGCTTATCTAGATGCTCTTAAGTATAAAAATGAGTTATATGCCATGCCTTATTATGGTCATGTAGGTGTTTTAATGTATAGAAAAGATTGGTTTGAAGAAGAAGGCTTAGAAGTACCTCAAACAACTGAAGAATTATTAAATGCTGCTAAAGCTTTAAATGATCCACCAAATCGATATGGTATTGCATTTAGAGGTAAAAGAGGAGAAGATAATCCTATAATAACAACCAGTTTAACATGGGTTTTTGGCGGAGAATGGTTAGATGAAAATATGAAACCAGCTGTAGATAGTAAAGAATTTATAGATGGAGTAAAATATGTAAAAGAATTATCGCAATATGCTCCGCCAGATATGGCGCGTTATGGTTGGGTAGAGGTAGAAAACTCATTTACTCAGGGTAAAGTAGCAATGATTATGGATGCTTCTGACTTTATAGGTAGAATTGAAGATCCAGATAATTCTCCTATAGCAGGTAATATAGGATATGCTTTAATTCCTGAAGGGCCAGCAGCTCCTCGTACTGAAAGATATGCTTCAGAATTATTTACAGCAGGAATGGGGATTAATGCTGATTCTCCAGATGTTGAAGAAGCATGGAAATTTTTACAGTGGATGACCTGTACAGAAGTACAAAGACGTACAGCTCTCCAGGGTAACAATACTGGAATAACTAGTTTGCCGATTCTAAATGATAGTGAATTCAAAAATTCTTATCCAGGTATAGATGTAATGTTAAAGGCTTTAGAATATGCTAATCCACATTATATGCCAAGGATCCCCTGTTATTCCGAATTGTGTGATTCTATAGGTACTCATATCTCTTCTGTAATAGCAGGTACTGAGGAACCAGAATCAGCAATGAAGGCTGCAGCAAGGGGAATGTTAAAACCACTAGTAGAGGGAGGCCATATTAAGTAAATAAAATGAGTACAAGCAGGGCAAATATATATTTGCCCTGCCTTAAAAAAATTTCGTAAACTTGGGGGGTAATTATGCACAAATTAAATGATAGAAAAAAAACTTTTTTGATAATGTTCATGCCAGCAATAATAGTACTTGTATTAATAACAATATTTCCTTTCATATATGCGGTTAGTATTAGTTTGACTGATATGAAAATATCCAAGCCGCAACTAGGTGTTGATTTTATAGGTTTCAAAAATTATATAGAATTATTTAAATATCAAAGATTTTGGAATGCATTTAAAAATACTGCAATATTTAGTTTTTCTGCATTATTTTTTGAAACATTTTTTGGTTTTATTTTAGCGTACTTACTTAAAGATTATTTTAAAGGGAGACAGATTGTAGTTTCATTTTTAATAGCACCGATGGTTATACCACCAATTGTTAGTGGTTTGACATGGAGATTTATGTATGATTATAATATTGGATTCATAAATTATCTAATGGAAATAATTGGTTATAAACACTTTGCCTGGCTGGGCAATCCTAAGCTAGCATTGAGTTCTTTAATAATAACGGATATATGGCAATGGACACCATTTTTAATGCTTATTCTTTTATCAGGTTTACACTCATTACCACAGGAACCTTTTGAAGCGGCTAGAGTGGATGGAGCTTCAAAATGGCAAACCTTAATATATATTACATTACCTATGTTAAAAAAAGTAATATTAATAGGTATCTTAATAAGATCAATTAGACTATTCCGTACATTCGATACAATATATATTATGACTGAAGGTGGACCGGGTATTTCTACAGAAACGATGAGTATTGGTTCGTACTTAATGGGGTTTCAATTTTTTAATACAGGAATGGCAAGTGCTTATTCCTTAATTATGCTTGTATTTATGATCGTTGTTTGTAATATTTATATAAGTATAAGTGAAAGGGGTTAAAAAAATGGTAAATATAAATTATAATAAAACAATCAAGTATATATGTATATTAATTGCATTAATTGTATTTCTATTTCCTCTATTTTGGATGGTTAGTACTTCTTTTAAAACAAAAGCTCAGGCTTTTGAATTTCCGCCCAAATTTATTTTTAAACCAACTTTTAAAAATTATATAAAAGTTATTAACAGTGAATTTCCTAGATATCTCTTGAACAGTGTAATTGTAGGTGTCGGAAGTGTTGTGATTTCTCTTATTATCGGGACACCAGCTGCTTATGTACTTTCACGATATCATTTTAAAGCTAAAAATCATGTTGCATTCTGGATATTAAGTACAAGAATGGCTCCTCCTATTGCTATAGCGCTTCCTATGTTTATATTTATGAAAACATTTAATTTACTTGATACCCATTTGTGTTTAATAATATTGTATACGACTTTTAATCTTTCATTTGTAATATGGCTAATGCGTGGTTTTTTTGATGAAATACCTTGTTCTTTAGATGAAGCTGGATTAGTAGATGGATGTACAAGACTAACGGCTTTTCTAAAAGTTGTTTTGCCTTTGGTTTCTCCAGGTATCGTAGCAACAGCAATATTTTGTTTAATCTTTTCATGGAATGAATTTTTTTATGCATTAGTTATGACCGGGACGGCTACTCGTACAGTACCAGTGGCAGTTCAGGGTTATATAGGTATTTATGGGTTAAGGTGGGGTGAAATGACAGCGGCTGCAACAATGGCAACGATCCCAATACTTGTATTTGCAGCACTTACACAAAA
>CAYRVO010000124.1:3765-5016 GCA_964427565.1 uncultured Halanaerobiales bacterium
ATTTTGAAAAGGAGGTGTAATATAATGTTAAATTTAAATAAACTATTTAATTTAGATGATAAAGTTGTGATTATAACGGGAGGAAATCAGGGATTGGGTTATGTATTGGCTTCTGGTTTAGCTAAATATGGTGCAGATATAGTTGCAGCAGATCTAAATAATGATAATATAAAAAAGTTAGAAAAAGAAATAAAGGAAAGTGGTAGAAACTTCAAATATATTCATACTGATATAACTAAAAAAGAATCTGTAGAAATGATGATAGACAAAGCAAAAAATACAATGGGTAAAATTGACATATTAATTAATAATGCAGGAACTTCAGTACGGTCTTCTGCTGAAAATTTCACTGAACAAGAATGGGATAAAGTTATTAATGTTAATTTGAATGGTGCTTTTTTCTGTGCCCAGGCAGCAGGAAAAGTAATGATTGAACAGGGTTACGGTAATATAATAAATATTGCCTCTGTTGTAGGGCAGAGAGGTTTATATCATCCGCATGATTATTCTGTGGCATACTGTTGTAGTAAGGGTGGTGTAATTCAATTGACCAAAGCTCTTGCAGCAGAATGGGCATCTCATAAAATCAGAGTAAATGCTGTAGCTCCTACATATTTATGGACTGATTTGGTAAAAGAGCTTTTTGATAATGAAGAATTTGAAGATTATATATATAATAAGATACCTCTTGGTAGATTAGTTAAGCCAGAGGAAGTAATTGGATCAGTTGTTTTTCTAGCCTCAAGTGCATCAAGTATGGTTACCGGACATGTTTTGAATGTAGATGGTGGATGGTTAACTATATAAAAAACAAAATTATTGCGAAATTAGTAGGAGGTAAATAATATGAAACAAGTTAAATTGGTAGATATAGAAAAATTTTCAGAAGAAGAAGTATCAATACCTGAGCCTAATGGGAACCAGGTTTTAATTAAAGTTGAAGCCTGTGGTATATGTGGATCTGATATTCATAGTTATACAGGACATCATCCATTAGTTAAACCACCTATTGTTTTAGGACATGAATATTCTGGAATTATTAAGGAAATTGGTAGTAATGTAAAGGGATTAGAAATTGGAGATCGTGTTACTGCTGAAATTGTTGTAAATTGTGGTGAATGTTATACATGTACACATGGAAAGTATCAAATATGTGAGAATGGTAAGTATTTTGGTAATATAGGTATTAATGGTGCTATGGCAGAATATGTTGTTATGGATTATACTAAAGTTCATAAATTACCTGATAAT
>CAYRVO010000125.1:0-4944 GCA_964427565.1 uncultured Halanaerobiales bacterium
ATGAATTCAGAGATATTAACTATTCAAAATTACTTAATGGTAATAAAAAAATTGACATTAGATTTGGTACATGCTATAATATTGTCAACTAAATTTGTTTATGGGTTAACAATTAAATATAGAGTCCTGTTTATTTACTTAATAAAACAATCTGCTAGATTTTGGATAAGAGGTGTTTATATGAATACATTTAATATATCTATCAAAGAAATGACTATAACTTCTTTATTTGCTGCATTAACAGCTATAGGTTCTTACATATTTATTCCTTTACCTCTGAGTCCTGTACCAATAACCCTGCAGTTATTATTTACTCTTCTGGCCGGTGGTATCCTGGGTAAAAAATTAGGTTTGTTAAGTCAATTACTCTATCTATTTATGGGAGCAATAGGTCTACCGGTTTTTGCCGGTGGTACTGGAGGACTGGGTATATTTTTTGGACCAACTGGTGGTTATTTAATTGGTTTTTTACCCGCAGCCTATTTGGCAGGAATGGGTAATGATAAATTTCGAATAAAATTACTTTTTCTCATAGGAGGCCTGTGCACTCTCTATATATGTGGAATGATTGGTTTAATAATATTTGCAGGCCTGGATATTAAAAGTGCTCTGTCAACAGGAATTTTGCCCTTTATCCCGGGTGACCTGTTCAAAGTATTAGTTGCCGGCTATATAATCAGTAAATTTCCTGCAGATAAACTAATCTAATTATATTTATCAAAAAATCTTCAAGAAAACCATCTAAATTTGTGATTTAGATGGAGGGGTTCACTTCTATAAAAAAAGCTATAATTAATTTCCATAATTTATTGCTAATGCTATCTTTAACGATAGACCAGATCAATATTACTGGCTGAGGTTGAAATATTAAGGCTTACTCTATGATTGGCCTTGCCAATATTTTTTGACTGATAGAGTTTATTTGATAATTTTATTAATCCTGCATCTTCAAAATTATTATTGTTAATTACAGCAGAAGTAGTAATCTTTATAGCAGTTTGCGAGGGAATATACAATTTTATATTACTAGCTCCAGATTTAATAACTGATTTGGTATCATAATTATTGTATCTAATTTTTAAATCACTGACTCCTGAATTTACATTAAGTTGAGCAACTTTTAATTCACTTATATCTAAATCTATTTTCCCTGCTCCTGTATTCATATTAATAAACAGGGGTACATGCCTTGTTAAATCAACTTCCCAGAGGCTACCATCAGTTAATTTATTGATTTTCACTTTTTCCTGCTGTTCTATTAATAAATGACCCCTGGATGTAGTTTCCTGGAACTTATATTTAATATCAGGTTTGAGATTGTAATACTTTAAATTTGCTGTACATAATTTCTCATTATCTGCTTCAGTAAGAATAAGTTCTCCAGCTTTATAATTAATATCAACCTGTAGCTCTTCTAAATCCTTTTTTAAATCTCGGCTATAACTATAGTTTCCAGAATACTCTTCATCACTGAAATGATGTTTAAATGGCTGCATATCCAGAGAAGAAGCAAAAATTAAAGCTAAAAACAATATTATTATTAGCAGGGGAACAAGCCACCACAACTTACTCCTTTTGAATAATATATTAAGTCCAATAATAATGAAAATCACAGGCCAGAAGTGAATTATTAAATTCCATGTCTGCCAGCTAATCAAATTAAAGGTGTTCAATAAAAATAATAGCCCCAAACATATTAAAACAGTCCCCACAATAATATTAGATCTATCTTTCTTTTTGCCCATTATCACCGACCCCCTTGATTAAAATACCTATACCTAAAGCAATAATAATAAAGGGCCAGAAACGCTGCCAGTAAAAATGTGGTACCCAGACATCAATCAAGAATATTCCACCCATAATAATAAGAATAATCCCTAATAATCTACGACGGTCAGAAAACATATTTTTACTGTCTCCATCTTTGTCATTATCACTCTCAATATCAACCACATCTATCTCTTTACCATTTTCATCATAAAAGCTCTGTGGTTTTCCCGGTATTAATATCCAGGCTATAATATAAGCCAGCAATCCAGCTCCACGAGCCAGCAAAATCAATATGAAAGCAAGCCGAATCAAAGTAGAATCAATGTCAAAGTAATCTGCAATACCTCCACAAACACCGCCAATTACACTGTCTCTTCTTGATCTATACAGTTTCTTCTTCAACATTATTCCCTCCCTCTCATTATCCTGTTGATATGCAGCAAATTTCATTAATGACGAAATACCCCTTTTGGTAGCTTGCAAATCAATTTTGGGAAAACTCCTTTACCCAGCAACATCCACTGATTCTTCTGTAAACTGACTTTTATATAATTTTCTATACATACCATTACTTTTAGTAATTAATTGTTTATGAGTACCCCTTTCTACTATACCCTTATCTGTTAAAACAATAATCTCGTCTGCATTTTGCACAGTAGATAATCTATGTGCTATTACGAGAGTAGTTCTATCTCGAGATAATTTTTCTAGAGATTTTTGTATAATTTTTTCACTCTTATTATCCAGTGAGGAAGTAGCTTCATCCAGTATTAAAATAGGGGGGTTTTTTAAAAATGATCTTGCTATAGATATTCTCTGTTTCTGCCCTCCTGATAATTTAATACCCCTTTCACCAACATTTGTCTCATATTCATCTGAAAGATTCATAATAAATGAATGAGCATTGGCCTTCCTGGCTGCAGAAACTATTTCTTCTTCTGTAGTATTTGACTTACCATAGGCAATATTATCCCTGACAGTACCATTAAATAAAAATACATCTTGCTGAACAATACCTATATTTTTCCTTAATGAAGATAATTTGATATCTTTAATACTTATACCATCTATGGAAATTTTACCATTATCAAGTTCATAAAATCGGGGTAAAAGATTACACAAAGTAGTCTTGCCGACTCCTGAAGGACCAACAAAAGCCACTGTCTTACCCGGTTCTACTTTTATATTTATATGTTCCAATATTTTTTCCTGTTCCTCATAACTGAAGCTAACTTCCCTGTATTCTATTTCCCCCTCAACTTCATTCAGGGTCTTCGACCCGGGCAAATCTTCTATATCTGGTTTAACATTTAACAAACGGTTAAAACGGCTAAAACCGGCCATTCCTCGCTGATATTGTTCATTTAGATTAACCAGGCGTCTTATAGGTTTCATAAACATATTAACATAAAATAAAAAAGCTACAATTTCTCCCGTAGTTAATAAATCTTCATAGATATAATAACCCCCAGCAGTCAGTGTTATAAGGGTAATCATATTAATAAAAAAATACATTCCCGAGTAAAATAGGGCCATATTTTTCATTGCATACTCCCGGGATTTTCTGTATCTATGATTCCCATGATTAAATTTTTGATTTTCTAATTCCTCATTAGTAAAAGATTTGACCACTCGAATACCACTTAAACTATCTTCTATTAATGAATTTACCTCTGCAACTTTTTCCCGTATATCTTTAAAGGAATTATACATCTTCTGACCCAGTTTTATTGTAAAAAATATCATAACAGGAAGTATAGCAAAAGTAAGTAAAGCCATTTTCCAGTTCATATTAAGTAAAATAATAAATGAACCGAGGAGCACTACTGTAGAAATAAATAAATCCTCGGGACCATGATGAGCTAATTCCGAGATATTATTTAAATCATTTACTATTCTGGACATTAAATATCCTACTTTGTTGTTATCATAAAATTTGAATGAAAGTTTTTGCAGATGAGAGAATAACTCTTCTCTCATGTCAGTTTCCATTCTTATTCCTACTACATGTCCCCAGTAATGCACAATATATTGAAAAATTAATCTCAAAATATATAATACCAGCATTAATAAAGACATTTTCAATATCATCTGTATGTTTTTATTGGGAAAATAATTATCAATTAGTTTTCTTATCACAACTGGAAAGACAAGATTTAGACCGGACATTATAAAAGCACTTATTATATCTATAAGAAATAACTTCCAGTGTTTTTTATAATATGTTGCAAACTTTTTTAACATCATATACCTCCTCTCCCCAGCAGTATTCTATCATAGAGTTTTAATATCTTCAATAGCAGAAGTAAACGTCTCCAACTAAATCTGTAATTTTCATCAAAGATACTAGTTTTACGCGGGATGGAGCTTCAGGAATACATTTTTTATTAACATTTTTAACATATATTCTATTATAAAAACTATATATTTTATAGAGGTAAAAATCAATATTATGAAAAGGAGGTATTATTTATATGGAAGATCAATGTGTTAGTAATGACACCTGTACCGGTGATTTTAAACAGGATCTGTGTGTCGATTTTTCAGTAGATTTTACAGTATCAGTAGATAATTGCAAGATCATTGATGTAGATTGTAAAGAGTGTGATTGATTTTATATACTTTCTTAGGTCTGTTCAGTCATGAATTGATCTTTATGGCTGAACAGACAATAAAGGAGGAAACTTATTTGTCTATAATATTTATAATTATCTCCCATGTAATTATCTTTCTTACTGGTCTGTTCTTAGGTAGATTTTTTGAAGATTATTTTATCAGTAAATATAAATATAAAAATAAAAACGATAATCAAAATATTCCTGATCAAAATCAGAAAACAATTACAGCCTATTTCCATAAAAAATTCCAGGTAATTAAAAACAATTCCCAACCTATTAATAAAAATGATATCTCTATAAATCTTCAAAATCAGAAAAAAAGAACAAAAACTAAAAACCCAAATTTTATTGCTTTAACAATCCTTTGGTCACATTTTCAAGCCTGCCGCAAAAATATGATAGGCAAAAATATCACCTCCCCATGGCAAAAATATGAAAAAGGAAATACTCTAACACTAGAAGAAAAAAAATGGAGACAATTTTTAGAAACTATAATACATGATAAAAGCTGGACGGGCTGGATTAATAATCCTCAAGAAGTAAAAAAAAGATCACT
>CAYRVO010000126.1:0-4944 GCA_964427565.1 uncultured Halanaerobiales bacterium
TGTATTTATTTTACTATATATATACTGTTTTATCAAAATTTGTTTAGAAAAATTAAAATAACCCCTGATTTTTCAGGAGTTATTCTGGCCTATTATTTTTTTAACAATTTTATATATTTGTTGATGAATAATTTCTATAGACTTAAGTTTCCCCTTTTCTGCACAATTTACTATTTTCCAGTTGTATTTTTCTGCAAGCCAGCAGGCTGTTTTATATGATTTCAACTGATAATCATAGTCTAATTCATGGATATCCTTATTATTTTTCTTTTTTAATCGCCTCTTATTCATCAATTCGTTACTGATTTCTGGAGGCATTTTAAGAAATATTACACAATCAGGTACCGGTAATTTAAATTTATTAAACTCCAGATCATAAAGCCACTGTAAGTATTCCTGCCGCCTGTCTACATTATCATACTTGGCTCCCTGATGAACCATATTGGAAGTAGTATATCTATCTGCAATTATTATTTTTCCCTCTCTATATAACTCCTGCCATTCCTTTTTATAGGAAGCATATCTATCTACAGAAAAAAAAGTGGATACTGCATAGGGATTAGTTGTTTCAGCCTGTTCACCAAATTCACCATTTAAATACATTTTTATAAGGGCTGAAGATTTACTCTTATAATCAGGGTATTCAACCTTATGTACAGGAATACCTTCTACTTTCAATCTGGAAAATAATGTCTCTGTCTGGGTAGCTTTACCACTGGCATCAGTACCGGATTCTATTACGATTAATTTTCCCTGCATACTGTTTTATCTCCTTCCAACTCACATATGTGAATCTCTCCACCTAGATAAAAGACAGGATTTAAATCCAATCTTCCTGAACTATTATAGACAAATTACCTATATCTTTAATTTAAATTTTATCATATTCTCTGACAGATTAAAAAGGGCATATATCCCGCCCGGAAAAGCGAAATATTGCCCCTACTATAATGCTATAGTCTCTATTTTAATATCCTTCTAGATACTTATAGGTTTCCAGTGCTGCTATAGTAGCAGTTCCAGCTGAAATAACAACTTGCTTATATCTAGGATCCTGACAATCACCGGCTGCAAAAATGCCTTCTTTATTAGTCTCCTGTCTATCATTGGTAATAATATATCCTTTTTTGTCTCTATCAATTATACCTGAAAAAACATCAGTATTCGGTTTCTGACCGACTGCTATAAAGAGCCCCTGTACATCAGGTAATTCTTGCTGATCCTGAGTCTTATTATTTTCAACAAGCAGACTTTTAACAGAATTATCACCTTTAATTTCCTTAACTTCTGTATCCCATAATATTTTAATATCTGAATTATCTTTAACTTTCTGGGCCAGTATATCAGTACCTCTAAATTTATCACGGCGGTGAATTAAATAAACGCGAGAAGCAAAATTTGTTAAATAGTTAGCTTCTTCCAGAGCAACGTTTCCACCACCAACAACTACAACTTCTTTGTTTTTAAAGAATGGTCCATCACAGGTAGCACAATAAGAAACACCACTTCCCGTAAATTCTTCTTCACCTTTAACACCAAGCTGACGCGGATTAGAACCGGTAGCAATAATTATTGACTCAGCCCTGTAATTATTCTCCTCAGTCTCAATCATGTAGGGCTTTTCACTAAAATCTACATCTTCAACAATTTCGTATACCATTCTAGCTGCAAATCTTTCCGCTTGTTCTGTAAACTTTTGCATTATTTCGAAGCCACCAATACCCTCAGGAAAACCGGGATAATTCTCCAGTTCTGATGTAGTAGTAATTCTACCACCAGGTTCAGGCCCATTTATAACCAGTGGTTCCAAACCAGATCTACCAGCATATATAGCTGCCGTTAATCCCGCTGGGCCACCACCAATTATTACTAACTTTTCTGTTTCATTTTCTGCTTCCATATTAATTAGCCCCCCTATATATATTTGCATAATAGTAATCTATATTAACTAATTATAATTCAGATAAATAAGCACTTCTGTATATTATTTTACATCTACTGTATTTAATTATCTATTCTATATTTAATTAATATTTTCCTGCAATTTTTTGTTTTTAATTATTTTTCTGGACAGTTATAATATTACTACCAATCCAGGACATATATCCCGGGATTTAATATAGGAGTAGTTTACATTATTTACATGATTTTTCCTAATTTATTCTAGATTAAATGAAATAATAATGAAATGTGGGCCGGAATGGTTCCAGCCTATTACTGATCTACTATGAAAATACTGTGTTTTTTGAAGGAATGATCAAAATATATTTCTGTTAACTTATCTTTAACTCCAGGCGGAGTTCATCAGCAATACGAGCTATAAATTGTGAATTAGTCGCTTTACCACTTTTTTTGGAAACAGTATTTTTAAAATATTTATTTAAGGAATTTATATTACCTCTTTCCCAGGTAACATCAATTGCATGTCTTATTGCTCTTTCTACTTTACTGGCAGTTGTATGAAATTTTTCAGCTACTGCCGGATATAATTCTTTTGTAACTGCACCCAACAGATTAATATCCTTAATAACCAGTTCTATTGCTTCCCTTAAATATAAGTACCCTTTTATATGAGCGGGAACTCCGAGTTCATGCAATACTTCAGTTATTTTTTTATCAAGACTCATTTCCGGATGATTATCTGTATTACTATTTAATTTAATACTATTATTGTAATCTTTCTGTGAATTAACTAATTGTCTAATCCGGGTAACTAGTTTATCCAGATCAACTGGTTTCATAATATAATATTTTGCACCAAGCTCAGCAACCTGCTGAGCAAACTCTTCCTGTCCAAATGCTGTTAATATTATTGTCTTAACCTCACTATTAATATTTAACTTGTACATCTCTTCCATAACTCCTATACCATCAAGATGAGGCATAATCAAATCCAATATTAATACGTTTGGGGGATCCTCTTTCAATATTTCCAATGCTTCCAGTCCATTATTTGCTACACCGACCATTTCAAATTCTTCAATATCAGCAAAATACTCCTGTACCAGCGAACAAAATTCTTTATTATCATCAACAAGCAAAATACTAGATTTTTCCTGCACTCTCTTTCCTCCTCATTTTCTTTTTTCCGTAGTATATTTTTTATTCTCTATTTATTTCCAAATACCTTCTATTTTACCATATTTTTTTATTTTTTATCTATAAGATTTCAAAAACACCCGCTAAATAGCCTATTTATCAGTGTTTTATCAATATTTATTAATATAGACAAAAAAAGATCTGATTATATTCATCAGACCTGTTTTATCTATTTAAGGCTTTTTCATAATTAACTTTTATTTGTATAATTAATTAAAAGAGATGTTTAAAACGTAGCATGCTTGAGTATAAGAGATTAGGAAAAAGACAATCTATTTTACAATTTTAATCCACACTGTAGTTAGGTGCTTCTTTTGTTATAGTAATATCATGGGGATGACTCTCTCGTAATCCAGCAGAAGTTATCTTTATAAATTCACCTTTTTCCTGTAACTCTGCAATAGATTCTGTTCCACAATAACCCATACCTGATTTAACACCACCAATAAGTTGGTAAATTGTATCACTTAATGGGCCCTTAAAAGGAATTCTACCTTCAATACCTTCAGGTACTAGCTTGTTTTCTTCTTGTTGTTCCTGGAAATAACGGTCCTTACTTCCTTCTTTCATAGCCCCAATTGAACCCATACCACGATATACTTTATAACTACGTCCTTTATATATTTCCTGTTCTCCCGGACTTTCTTCTGTTCCTGCAAGTAAACTACCGATCATAACTGTGTCTGCTCCGGCTGCCAGAGCCTTAACAATATCACCTGAATACTTTATTCCACCATCAGCAATAACAGTCTTATTATGCTTTTTAGCAGCCTTTGCACAATCATAAATAGCTGTAATTTGAGGTACTCCAACACCGGCTACAACCCTTGTAGTACATATAGATCCCGGCCCTACACCTATTTTTATTACATCTGCTCCAGCCTTAATTAAATCTTCAGTGGCAGCAGCTGTAGCTACATTTCCTGCTATTATAGGTATTTCAGGGTATTTATTTTTTATTTTCTCTACAGTATTTAATACACCCCTGGAATGACCATGGGCAGTATCAATTACAATCACATCTGTTTCTGACTCCATCAATGCTTCAACCCTGGCTTCAGTTTTCTCGGTTATTCCAACTGCTGCTCCAACAAGCAAACGACCATTGCTATCTTTGGCAGCATCTGGATACTGTTTTGCCTTTTCAATATCTTTTATAGTAATTAAACCTTTAAGAACATTGTTATCATCTACCAGTGGCAACTTCTCTATCTTATGTTTCTGTAATTCTTTTTTGGCCTCTTCTACAGTAGTTCCTACAGGACCAGTTACCAGCCCTTCATCTGTCATAACTTCAGATATCGGACGATCATAATCCTGAACAAATCTTAAATCCCTATTAGTCAGAATACCAACCAATTTGAGATCCTCATTTACAATAGGAACACCCGATATCCTATATTTAGACATTAAGTTTTCTGCTTCACTGATTAAATTATCGGGGGCCAGATAAAAAGGATCAACAATAACACCACTCTCTGATCTTTTTACTCTGTCAACTTCCTCAGCCTGCTGTCTAATAGACATATTCTTATGAATTACTCCCAATCCACCTTCTCTGGCAATAGCAATTGCCATTCTAGCTTCAGTAACAGTATCCATACCTGCACTTAATATAGGAATATTGAGATTTATATCATCAGTTAAATTTATATTTGTCTGTACATCACGAGGTAAAATTTCAGAACGGGCAGGAACTAAGAGAACATCATCAAAAGTCAAACCTGTTTTTGAAAATTTTTCTGACATTTACAATCTCCTTTCACTCAATTTGACGGGATTATATGTAAATAATAATAATATAATTACGTCTATATTTTCTAGTATTGTACCAGACACCCTCAA
>CAYRVO010000127.1:0-4900 GCA_964427565.1 uncultured Halanaerobiales bacterium
CCTTGACGGATTTTTAGGCCCGCCTTAAGAAGTATTGCTGTTGACTAGAATACTGTATCACCAGTTTGAATGTATTTTTATTATAACATATTAAAGTTACTCGTTCAATTTTGTATATTATGTCTGTCTATGTAGAATATAATCTACTAATTTACACAAATTTTCAGCCCTCTCTGTAAAAATAGAAAGTGATTTAGTAGCTTCTTCTGCATATTCTTTTGCTTTTTTTCTTGCTCCCTGAACACCCAGAAGTGAAGTATATGTTACTTTATTCAAATCACTATCACGACCCGTTCTTTTACCCATTTTTTCTGCATTACCAGTAACATCTAATATATCATCAACAACCTGAAAGGTTATACCCAGATATTTTGCAAAATTAGTAAGGGCTTTAATTTCCCTTTCTGTCGGTTCTCCACAATAAGCACCTGCAAGTATAGAAGACTTGAAAAGAGCACCTGTTTTGGCCCGATGAATTTTTTTTAATTTTGCCAGGGAAATATTTTTAGATTCATTTAAAATATCAAGAGCCTGTCCACCAATCATTCCCCTATAACCAGCACTATAACTTATTAACTGTATAATTTTAATTAACTTATCTGATTCTAAATCAATTTTACTTAATAAATTGAAGGAATAAGTCAGCAAACCATCACCAGCCAGTATAGCCATAGCTGAACCATATATTTTATGGTTAGTTAATTTACCCCTCCGATAATCATCATCATCCATATCTGGTAGATCATCATGTATTAGAGAATAGGTATGAATAATTTCAATAGCTGCCCCTACTTTACAGGCTACTTTTTCATCTCCACCTATAAGATCAGCAACTTCCATTACTAAAAATGGTCTTACCCTTTTCCCGCCAGAAAATAACGTATATTTCATAGCCTTATTTAATTTATGGCAAACAACATTGTTTTCAATACTCATTTCTTCTTTTAAAACTCTATTTACTTGCTGTACTCTTTCTTTATATATAGTTTTGAATTTTTGCAAAATATTCACCTCAAATATTTTATTAGTTGCAATTACAAAGAGGCAAAACCCCCAGCACAGAGATTGCTGAGGGTTAAATAAATCCAACTCATACTGCCTGGATTTTACTCTTTTTCTTTCCAGTCAAGTGCACCAACAGGACATACATCGATACATTCACCACATTCTCTACAACTTTCAGGAAGTGGTTTTTCAAGTATAGTCCCCACCCGTGTCTTATAACCGCGATTTTTAAAACCTAACAGGGATTCATTTACTATTTCTTTACATACTTTAACACATTGAGCACATTTAATACATTTATTAGCATCCCTAATTATATCCGGATGACGGGTATCGTATTCATGATCCACTTTTTCACCCATTAATTCTTCAGGATCTGCCTTGTATTCTTCTGCATACTTTTTCAGTTCACAGTCATTTTTGAAGGTACAACTACATTCCAGGCATCTTTCAGCTTCTTTTTTACCTTCATCTTTAGTAAATGTCTTATTTGTTTCCTTAAAAGTAGTTTTTCTTTCTTCAATATCTATATATTTAAGATCCTGTCTATCACTATCTACAGGTTCTTTAAGAAATACAAGATCATCCTTACTTAAGGATTGCCAGTGACCACGTGATACATTTATTGTATACTCTTCAGTAAATTCTTTACCTTCCAGATAATCCTTAATATTTTGAGCAGTATTTTTTCCAGCAGCCAATGCTTCTACAACAGTTGCCGGACCTGTTACACAATCACCTGCCGCAAAAATATTATTTTCCACCAGACTGGTTTTATCATCTGCTGCTACATCTCCCCATTTGTTTGTCTTAATATTTTCAGGGGCAACAGTCTTTTGACCAATAGCAGCAATTACTGTATCTGCTTTTACATCAAATTCACTGTCATCAATGGGGATAGGTCTTCTCCTACCGGAAGCATCTTTTTCTCCTAACTTCATCTTTATACAGGTCAATATATTCTTCCCATCTTCTTCACGCAGAGCAACAGGCTGAGTAAGAAACTCAAATTTTGCCCCTTCTTCCCGGGCCTCATCAATTTCTACTTGTTCAGCAGGCATCTGTTTTTCTGTTCTACGATAATAACAGTAAACCTCGTCACTACTAATACGCAATGAACTTCGGAGACAATCCATAGCAGTATTTCCTCCACCAACAACAATTGTTTTACCAGGATCTTCTCCCTGCCAACCATTGGTAGCCAGTTTTTCCAGAAATTCAATACCACCTTCAGCCAATTCTTCTCCTTCTGTTCTCATTGAACTTGATTTCCAACTGCCAATTGCAACAGCAACTGCATCATATTTTGACTTTAAATCATCTAATTCAATATCTTTACCAAGTTCTTTGTTACTGTAAACATTTCTTCCTCCCATTTCTTCAAAATGGGCAAGTTCTTTATTTAAAGATTACTTGGGTAATCTATATTCTGGAATACCATAGCGTAGCATCCCTCCTGGTTCAGGCATTTTATCATAAATATCAGAAGCTACACCCTGCAGACGAAGATAATAGGCTATAGAATAACCGGCAGGTCCAGCTCCAATTATAGCTATCTTTTTATCTCCAAGTTCTGGCCTTTCTTCCATATAATCATCATAATGTAAATCAGCAGCAAGTCTTTTTATATCATCTATAGCCACCGCTTGATCATCAATTACATTTCGACGGCAATCATCTTCACAGAACCGGGGACATACTCTACCAATAGACATAGGTAAAGGAATACTCTCTTTAATTATTTTTAGTGATTTTAAGAAATTGCCTTTTCTTGCAGCCCGCAAATATTCTTCAACTTTTACATTTGCCGGGCAGGCCATAGTACAGGGAGCTTCACAATCTCCTGTATGTTCAGATAATAATAAATTTAAAGCAGTTCTTCTCATATCATATACTTCGTCACACTCAGATACTATCTCCATACCATCACGGGCAACAGTTGAACAACTGGGAATAAAATTATCATTTTTCACATCTTTTACCACACAAACAAAACAGGAAGTAGTTAAACTTACTTCCTCATTATAGCAGAGGGTAGGAATTTCTATATCATTTTCACGAGCGATTTCCAGGATAGTTTTTCCCTCTTCTGCTTTATATTCTTGTCCATCTATTTTAATTGATATTTTACTCATCACTTACTCCTCCCCTCTTTACTCTTTTTATTGCATCTACTGGACATACTTCAATACATGTATTACACCTTGTACAATCATCATTATTTATTTCTAGATCTTCAGAAATCGCATCTACAGGACAGTTTTTCTCACATAAATGACACTCTATACATTTTTCATCATCCATATACATTTCTACAAGATTATCACACTGTAAAGCCGGACAAATTTTATCTTCAACATGTGCTAAATATTCATCTTTAAAATACCTTAATGTTGTTAATACTGGATTAGGAGCAGTCTGTCCTAAACCACATAAAGAACCATCAATAATTTTTGGACCCAGCTCTGCAAGTAATTCTATATCTTCCATTGTACCTTCGCCACCTGTAATTCTTTCCAGGGTTTCCAGCATTCGCTTAGTGCCTACACGGCAGAATGTACATTTACCACAGCTCTCTTTGGTAGTAAACTCAAGAAAATAGCGAGCAGTTTCTACCATACAACGGTCATTACCGATAACAATCAAACCACCTGAACCCATAATAGCTCCCAGGGATTCCAGGGAATCATAATCTATAGGTGTATCAAAATGTTCAGCAGGTATACACCCCCCACTGGGACCTCCTATCTGGACAGCTTTTACACTACCCTTTTCAGCCCCACCTATTTTATATACTACATCACCTATAGTTACACCCATTGGTACTTCTACCAGTCCTGGATATTCCAGGTCACCAGCAAGTGCAAATAATTTTGTGCCTTTACTATTTTCTGTTCCTACTTCTGCGTATTGTTCTCCACCTTCATTTATAACAATAGGAACATTTGAATATGTCTCTACATTATTTATTAAAGTTGGGTAACCTTTATAACCCTCATCTGTTGGATAAGGTGGACGATAACGCGGATTACCTCTACCACCTTCCAGAGAATGTATCATAGCCGTTTCTTCACCACAGACAAATGCCCCAGCACCTTCCTTTATTTTTATATCTACTGTTCTATCCGTAAATTCATTTAAATTTCTCTCTTCAATCTGTTCTATTGCCAGAGAAAGATTCCTTACTGCCAGTGGATATTCAGCCCGTACATAAATAAAAAGACCTGTAGCACCAGTTGCATAGGCAGCAATTAACATACCTTCCAGAACCTGATGGGGTACAGATTCCATCATAGCCCTATCCATAAATGCACCGGGATCTCCTTCATCAGCATTACAGATTAATATTTTTTCTTCAGCATCTTTGGCAGCCAGAAAACTCCATTTAAGTCCTGTGGGAAAACCTCCCCCACCTCTGCCTCTTAAACCAGATGTTTTAACTTCCTCAACAATTTCAGAAGGTTCCATTTTTAATGCTTGCTTTAAGGCCTCATAACCATCATTCTCAATATATTCATTTATAGATACTGGATCTATAACTCCTGCCAATCTGGTTACTTTATTAAGTTCTCTATCTGTTCTTTCTTTTCTAAACTTTAGAGATGACTCATCTTTAAGGTTAAGTATTTTATCAAGATATTCTTCGTTAGGTTCTACATTTTCATAGATAAATGAACCTTTATCGGTTTCTACCTCTACAAGTGGTTCAGCATAACAATAACCGATACAGCCTACCTTTATAATATCAATATTTTCAACATTTTCCTGCAAATAATCATATACTTCATCGGCTCCAGCAGCAATACCACAGCTGGCCATTCCTACTTTTATTCTTTTAATCATCATAGGCCCCCTCTCCATATTTATTTATAATATCTAAAAGAGATTCCCTGGT
>CAYRVO010000128.1:0-2082 GCA_964427565.1 uncultured Halanaerobiales bacterium
GTCTCTTTTTCCTGCTTTGCTTATGATGTGGACAACGCTAATGATAAAATTTACAAAAAAATAGAACAAGCACAAAAACAGGCAGTACAGAAATTGCAAAAGCTAAAAAATATTCACTATGATGAACAGCTTGTTGATAAATTTATAAAAAGATTGCCCCACCTGAAAAACAATTAAATATCTTTTATCTCCAATCTATTCTTATTGTTGTTATAAATTATCTTGCCCAGGAAAATACCCAGTAAAACACCTGCCAGAACATCACTTGCCCAATGGACATTTATATATAATCTTGCTACAGCTGGTATTGAAGCCAAAATCACTAATCCTGTTCTGATATATCTATTTTTAAAATATAGAAAAAGAGGAACAACAGCTGCAACTACAGTAATTGTATGCCCTGAGGGCATACTAAGATATTCATAATGGAAAAGCTGTCCCTGCCGGTAAGCCTCCCTAAAAACAAAAAAATTATAACTACTATTGGCAATAACCGGTCTAGCCCTTGTAAAAACCGCCTTCAATATATCAACAGTAATACCACTAAATATAGAAGTCATCAGGGATATAGAAAATATAATCCTCAGTTTCTTCTTTCTAAAGATCATGAATACTAATATCAAAACCAATAATATTGAAAAATGAATCTCACCCTTACCAAAGCTATTACCAAATTTAATGACTGGTTCAATTAATGGATACTCAAAGTGACTAAAAAATCTGTCTACAGGTTGATCAATAAAAATCACTGTAATAATAATAGCCATTACTGAAAATAAGCACAGACCATAATTTCCAGATAAATGCCTGGCAGCTGATCTAAAGACATTTTTCCAGTAACCCTGTTTTATTAAATAAAAAAGTAAGACAAAGAAAATAACATAAATATAAATCGATGGTGATATCATAAATTATAACCCCATTTCTGCAAATTTAAATTATTTCACTGTATATACAAATATTATTTTTTTTCCTAAAAGTTATTAAATAATTACCTATAAAGTTAAGCACAGAGGCAGTCCCAATCGCTATTACCTGGGCAAATATTTTATTATAGCCAAAAACAGACGCCACTACTTTCAATACAAATATATTAATCAGATAATTAAATAAACTTAGCAAAAAAATGAATATATTTTTTACTGACTGTCTTATGTTCTGCCCTATTTTTAAATGTCCAGATAAAGTCCCAGTAAAAATCATTACTTACAGCCACTATAAATGATAGTGTTGCTGCCAGAAAATAATGAATGTTAAAGTAAATTAATACTGAATATACAGCAAGGTTAACCCCGACCCCTGAAAGACCAACAATTGAAAATTTGATAAACAGTTTTAATATCTCCATCTTATTTTACTCCCTGATAGTTATAGCATTTATAAATATAAAATTTCCTGTAAATCATACCGGCTCTAACAAAATATAGTTATTAGAAAGATAATTATTAATATTATACTATATCAGTAAAGTTTATTATGTTTTACAAAATCTAATCCTTATACATTACTTATGATACACTTTTTAATCTATTAACTCTATTAATTTAGGATCATCTTTCAAAATATTTTTATCAGCTCTACTTAATATTTTTTTAACTGTAAGTTTATTAACCTTTTCCATAAACTTTTTAAAATTAATATTCCTTTTACTCATTTTAAAAAACACTTTTATAAAAGTTCTCTTTTCTCTATGAGAAGGAGGTGTTAAATCATTTTTAACAAACCATACATAAAATTTAGCATTAATTCGTGCTATAAAATGTATAACCTGCCATAATGGTAAATATGTAAAATGATATATACTGTCAAAATCTATAATATAGACACTTAAATCTTTTATATTTTTACAAATAAAATTTTCAGGATGAGGATCTTTATGTAAAAAATTATTATTTACTAATTGAGAACTTATTTGTCCAATTTTTTTAGCAATTTCTATTCTGTCCGAATTAGTAATATTAATCTCTTTATCTTTAAACATATCCAGTAAATTTAAACCATCTATACCTTTACTAATTGATATACTATCTTTATCAATTAAATTATTTTTATATGTAATGCACGCTATAGGAACCGCACATG
>CAYRVO010000128.1:2092-4887 GCA_964427565.1 uncultured Halanaerobiales bacterium
AAGCTTAATCGCTGTTCGAAAATTATTTAAACCCTGAGGTCCCAAAAATAATCTAATAAATCTTTTACTAAATCTACGCTGATAATAATGTTTAATATAATAATCTTCTGATTTATAAACATATTTATAGACTTCGATATTTCTTTTTTTTCCATCTTTACTGGGAGTCAACTTTTCTTTTATTAACTTTATATTCTCATTCATTTTTTCATTTTTTATTAATATATCTATAATCTTTTTGAGTAATTGTTTATATTTTTCATTTTGATAATATAATTTGCATTTTTGTCTCATTTCTTCATTTAAAAAATCTTTTTTGTTATTTACTTGTCTAAAACTCCTTTTATAAAAAAGCCTGTTGCACAGTAGATTCAAAAAATAAAATTATGTTTTTTTAATACAGTTTATTTCTTCAATAAAAATTAGATTAATTATCTACTTTATTATATTTTTACTGTGATTAGTTACTATATTTATATGAAATACTCTTCTAATTCGCCATCGGGTTTCTTTTATTCTATAATTTTTTAAATATGTCCTATATGTTAATTCTATCTGGAAAGAATAGCCATTAGATTTTACTTTATCAAATTCTATGTTTTCCAGCACTTCTCTTCTAAAGCCCTTAAAACCCCCGGTTAGATCACCAAAAGGTAAGCCCATTATCAATCAAACATAACGACCCCCCCGACTTATAAATTTACGGAGTAAACCCCAGCTCTTAACCCCTTCTTCGGGTACATATCTACTACCCAGAACAAGGTCATTATTCTTGAGTTTTTCCAGAAAATCAGGAATATATTTAGGGTTATGAGAAAAATCAGCATCCATTTCAAAAATATAATCATATTCCCTCTTAAGTGCCCATTTGAATCCATCAATATAGGCTGTGCCAAGCCCCATTTTCCCTTCTCTTTTTAGCAGCTTCAATTTTTCAGGATACTCTGTTTCTACTAATTTCTCTATAATTTCTCCGGTTCCATCTGGTGAATTATCATCAACTATAAGCACATGAATATCATCTTTTACTTTATATATCTCTTTTAGTAAGTCAGCAATGTTTTCTTTTTCATTATATGTTGGTATTATTATTAGTGCTTTTCGAGTAGACAGTTAGACCTCTCCTCATGTAAAAATATGCCCCCTGGTTTGAAAATAGCAGAATATATTTTACCATCTATAGTTAATTTAATCTTTTATAATCAATTTAATTTTTATCTTTAAAACCTGCATACATCTTTTCACTGTCAATAGGTTTTACTTCTTCTACTATCCATTCCCTCATTTCTTTACCATCAGGAGTGGATTGCGGATATGACATATAATCTAAATTAATATCTAATTTTTCTGCTACTTTCCAGGCAACTATAGGCCATATTTTACCTATATCTGCAATTACAGGTATACTTCCCGGCAATCTTGAAAATCCGGACATTTCCATCCTAAAGGGGACTCCTGTCACCTTGGTTTTAGGTAAACCTTTAGCAATTGCTTCCTGAACAATATTAGAATCTCTCTGTTTTCTCCAGGCGAGTTCTAGATTGGGATCAAGATCAATTCTAATTAATGTTTTTCCAGCAAGACTAAAAGTGTCATATCCTTCATAATCAGCCCAAATACCATGTCCTGTATACATTTCAAAAGGACCATCATGTATTTCTTGAGTTAAAGCAACAGCAGACTCAATTATAATATCAGCATCAGCAAGCATATCAGCTATCCTCTTTGACCTTTCAGTTAGAGAAATGGAGTCACCAATACTGAGACCAACAGCCCCTCCTCCTACAAGTTGGGGGACTGTAACAAGAACAGGCACCTCTTTATAAGCACCAGCACCTATCATAGTCATTTTATCTGCCCCTTTACCTACAGCATATTCGAGGGGAACATTATTGGCTTTAGCTAAACTTTCTGCCTCCCGGGCTAATCTCTCTGTTCTTAATCCCAGTGGATAGGCCATATTACCTGCCGCTTTTATAATTGTATTACCATCTTCCTTTAAAATATCATCTATTAAATTTTCATCAACAGGCATTTCTTTCTTTATCATCTCCAACTGTTCTTCCGTAATAATACTGGCTTCAACAAGTTTGTCCAGGGGTAATTTCTCTTCAGGAAAATCCAGTTTTGTACCATCGACTCTATGTACTTTTTCCAGAGCACCTGCCATTTCATGATTTATTACTGCTGAAGAAGTAGTAACTCCATCAATTATATCTTTATTTATTAATTCTGCTATTAAGGTAGTTACACCTTCATGAATGTTGGGGCCACTACCGGTTACTACAGCTATTTTACCTCCCTTTTCTTTAACATTTACAATTTCTGCAATGGTTTTATCAACCCAGTGTTTATTTTTATCTTCCAGTTCATTATATAATTCTTCTATTAAATTCTGATTAATCATTATGATTTTCCTCCTTCAAATATTCTGTCACCAGTTTTGCATTCTTTTTGGAAGCACCTTTGCTTGTTAATACTGCCTCTCTAGCCCGGGCTCCACTACTTTTTAAATTAACTGGACTGGCTAAATATTCTGCTGCTTTTTTATAAAGTTCCTGACCATTATTTACCTCTATTCCTGCTCCTGCATCTTCCAGTAAATATTTTGCATCCTTAAAATCTTCCATTGATGGACCATAAAATACCGGCTTCCCCCATACTGCTGGTTCAAGAATGTTCTGTCCACCTTTGGGCACAAGACTGGCTCCACAAAAAATTATAGTACCAATAGAATAAAGATTAAATAATTCACCAATAGTATCCACTATAATAACCTGCTCATCTTTTCGCTT
>CAYRVO010000129.1:0-4878 GCA_964427565.1 uncultured Halanaerobiales bacterium
TTAAACTTTCCTCTTTATTTGTTAAATTTTCTTTCCCCATCTAAACACACCCCTTATATACAAAGAATACCAAATTTTAATTAAGGTTTCAATACAATTTTTATCATCTTATCTCTCTCTTCATAGACCAGATCAAAGGCTTTTTCTGCATCTTCTAAGGGAAGTTCTTTAGTAATTATTTTATCAGTTCTTATTTTATTTGTTTTCAACATATTAATAGCTGGCTGAAAGGAATTTGCACTACCCAGGCTGCCAATAACATCAAGATCTTTAAATATTATGGAATTAACATCTATATTAAGTTTATCTTTAGTATAAATACTTAATAAACACAGTTTACCACCCGGTTTAACAGCTGCCAGTGCCTGTTCCAGTCCTTTTTCCTTACCACAGGATTCAATTACCACATCTACACCCTCACCATCAGTAAAGTCCATTACAGCATCTACTACATCCTGCTGATGTCTATTTATAGTATGTGTAGCACCAAGCTGGCGCGCTATCTCAAGTTTATTATCATAGGAACCTGAAATCAATAACTCACCTGCCCCATCTGTACCTGCAACTTGCAATGCCATCTGTCCTATTGGCCCATCACCAATAACAAGAACAGAACTACCATATTCAATTCCCATTTTTTCAATACCATAAACACAGGTTGCAGCATTCTCAATCAAAGCCGCTTCATTAAAAGATATATTGTCAGGTATTTTATATAAATTACGGGCTGGCATTTTTATATATTCTGCAAAACCACCATCTTTATTTCGATAACTACCTACAACTCTTTTATTATTTGTACATAGATTATAACGTCCTTTTTTACAGTTATCACAATCTCCACAAACTATGTATACATCACCGGTAACACGGTCACCATTTACTACATTAGTTACTTCTGATCCCGTTTTTTCTACAATACCCGCCCATTCATGACCGGGGGTAATAGGTAAAGTAGTTAAACCTTTTTTAATATAAGGCATAGTTCCTTCATATAATTCTACATCTGTTCCACATAATCCTACTGCTTTTACTTTAATTAAGACTTCATCTGGCTCCAGTTCAGGTACCGGAATTTCAACCACTCTTATATCCTTTTCACCAAAAATTCTGGCTGCTTTCATCTTAGGCATAAATCAATTACCTCCTTCAAGGGCATTATAAATATAATAATCACCCATTGTTATCAGTTTACATTTAGTATTATTGATTTGTTTAATATATTTTACAAATTCACCTGGATTACCATTATGTTCAGCAAACATCCAGAAGTGAGCCGGTATAGCAATCTTTGCTTTACAGTCTCGGACAAGCATTGCTGCTTCCCAGGGGTCCATATTATTAAATTTTCCGTTAATTGGTGGGATTACTATTTCTGGTTTCATAGAAAAAGCTGTTTCCATTTTCTCTGGTGTATAAGCAGTATCACCTGTATAATATATTCTAAAGGCTTCAAAATCAAGTATATAACCTACAGCCTGAGGGGCCAGATCTCCATGATCAGCAAAAACTGTAATTAGTTTAAAACCGGTAAATTCTTCTATATCTCCATTATTAACCTCTATTAATTTATCTTCCTTTATACTATATTCCTCACATTTATCTATACATGGTTCAGGAGCAACTAATTTTATCCCCTGTTGTTTCATTATTTGCGGAATACTATCCATATCCAAATGATCTCCATGTTCATGTGATATTAATATATAATCTGCTTTAACCTGGGGAGGTTTTATCGGTGAAGGAAATATTCTTTTAAATCCATAAAGTTTTTCAGCATAATTAGACAGGTAGGGATCAATATAAATTATTTTTCCTCTATCAGTTTTTATAGCAAAACTGGCATTACCCAACCAGAATATAGCTATTTCATTTTCATTTAATTTTAAATCCAATATTTTTTTCTGTATGTTCACACATTTGACCTCCCTTTTTCCAATTATCCGCCACCAAAAACAGGATAAAATTTTATAATTGCATCATCTAAAATTGTATCGTCCAGCTTACTAAGTTCATCATTTTGTAAAACTGCCCCTATATAACAACTTTCTAAACCCAAACTGGACAGCAAACAATTAATTGTGGCCTTATCAGGAACTTCATATACATCAGATTCTTCTCTAGCAAGATATTTATTAAGACTCCCTTTCAATTCAACCACAATTTTTTTCATAACTTATCATACCTTTATATTTAATAATTTTTCCACATTTTTATACTCATCACTGTATTTTATATCTTTAGCAGCTACACCAGTTTTAATGGCAGCCCTGGCAACTGAAGCTGCTAGATGTGGTCCAACTCTAGGATCAAATGGTTTAGGAATCACTAATTCTGAATTTAATTCTTTTTCATCTATTAAATTAGCTAAGGCATTTGCGGCTGCTTTTTTCATTTCCATATTTATTTCAGTAGCTCTAACATCAAGCGCACCCCTGAAAATTCCTGGAAAAGCAAGTACATTATTAACCTGATTTGGATAATCTGATCTTCCTGTTCCTACAATTTTTGCACCTGCTGTCAGTGCATCTTCTGGATTTATCTCGGGATCAGGATTAGCCATAGCAAAAACAATGGGATCTTTCTTCATACTGGCTACCATTTTTTTAGTTAAAATATTAGCTACAGAAACACCAATAAATACATCCTGATTAGCTATAATTTCTTCTAAATCTCCTTTTCGTTGCGATCTATTGGTAATTACAGCCAGTTTATCTTTATAAGGATTCATATTTTCCTGACGCCCTTCATAAATTGCTCCCTTACTATCAAGAACAATTATCTCTTCAACACCAAATTCCAGTAATAATTTTGCTATACTAAAACCAGCTGCCCCGGCACCATTTATAACCACTTTAAGTTCTTCTAATTTCTTGTTTACTAATTTTGCTGCATTTATTAATCCACTCATAGTAATTATTGCTGTTCCATGCTGGTCATCATGAAAAACAGGAATATCTAACTCTTCTTTTAATTTTTCTTCTATATAAAAACACTTTGGTCCTGCAATGTCTTCCAGATTTATACCGCCAAATATAGGTGCTATATTCTTAACATATTCTACAATTTTATCTGGCTTTTGATTTTTCAAAGCAATCGGAAAGGCATCTATAGCAGCAAATTCTTTAAATAAAACAGCTTTACCTTCCATAACAGGTAAAGAAGCTTCTGCTTTAATATTACCCAGACCTAAAACTGCAGATCCATCAGTAACAACAGCAACAAAATTACCTTTATTGGTATATTTATATAACTCTTCTCTATTTTTATCTATTTCACGACAGGGTTCAGCAACTCCCGGAGAATAAGCAAGTGTGAGATCCCTATCATTGTTTACATTTACCTTACTTTTAATACCAATCTTACCCCTGTTTACTCTATGAAGTTCTAAAGCTTCTTTTTTAATATCCATATAGCAGTTTCCTCCTGATATTTTTGATTAAATTTCAGTATCAACTAATCATTTCTTTATATTAAATTTCATATTTTATATCTAATTCTCTAAGTTTCGCTTCAGTGGGTATACCTTCTGTATCCCAGCCCACCATCTGATAATACATTTCTAATAATTGAGCAAACTTTTCACGATCAATTGCATTTTTTCCATCAAGAGGACCTTTATTTATATCTTTATAAAATAATTCAGGTAATTTATCATCATCTCTTGTAAAACCTTCTCTAGTATTAAATAATCTCATCATATTCGAAGTTCTTTCCCCTACTTTTAACATTTCCCAGAGGCTGGTCTGCCAGCCTGTAACTCCTTTTAACATATCTATATATTTGTCAAGGGGTAAAAGTCCACGGGCAACTACTCCAAATACACAGGTACCAAGACAATCATACAAAAGTGTCATTAAATTTGTATAATAGTAAAACCTTACTTTCTGATATGATAAATCTGTAGCTGATATCGGTTCAATAATACCCAGAGGTTTAATGGCATCTAATCCTGACCCTTCTTCAGTAAAAAAGGGATCATGCTGTGCAGCCCAATGGTCTGCTCCATTATTAGATAATGCAAACTGCAATCCCAGACCAGTTTTTACTCGTGGATCATGCATTGGTATCTCCTGATTTTTTACTTCTCTTAAGAATTCTTCAGTTCCATCACCCAACTTCTCTGCCATACGCGCTGACCCCATAGCCAGTAATTCTCCAAAACCTTCTTTTTTAGCTGTTTGTTCAATTAACGGCAAAATTACATCATTATTGCCAAATTCAACTCTATATCCGTCTGTATCATCTTCTGAAATTTTACCCTCCTGATAACAGTGCATAGCAAAGGAAAGTGTCATGCCAAAAGAGATAGTATCAATTGTATATTTATTACATAATTCATTTGCTTTTGCTAAAATTTTAATATCATTAATACCACAGTTTGAACCCAGAGAAACTAATGTCTCATATTCCGGTCCACCATATGCTGGATCAACATCAATATCATCACTTTCTACCTTAACAACTCTTTTACAACGAACAGGACAGCCATAACAACCGGTTCTCTTAATTAAATATTCTTCCATTGCTTCACTTCCAATTTTATCAGCATCAGAAAAGACCTGTTCCTGCCAGTTTTTTGTAGGTAGAGATCCACCAGCATTTACTGTAGTAACTCCACCGGCTGTACCCGTTTCATGTAGACCCGCTGTCAGAGGATTTTTCATAACATTTTTCCCAAACCACTTCATTATATTCTTGACTTTTTCTTCATCATCACATTCTATCTTACCTGTTCCTTTGACAACTACAGCCTTTAAATTTTTTGATCCCATAACTGCACCCATTCCATTTCTACCATTAAAATGGGCGAGATCATTACAGACATTGGCATATAAGACCTGATTTTCACCACCGGGACCAATCTGTAATACTCTT
>CAYRVO010000130.1:0-4863 GCA_964427565.1 uncultured Halanaerobiales bacterium
TTCTAACTCGGCTCAGCATTTTGCAGCCCGCTTTGCAGCAAAAGAAGCTGTATATAAAGCTCTGGGAACAGGAAAACTTAATCTGAGCTGGCAGGATGTAGAAATAGTTAATGATACATGGGGTAAACCTGAGGTTAAGCTTACCGGTAAAGCTAAAACACCTGTCAGAAGAAGAGCAATAACAAAAATACATATAAGTCTCTCCCATGAAAAAACCTATGCTATTGCTCAGGCAATTGCTGAAGGAGGTAATACTGATGATTGTACTACGACCGGATGAAATGAAAAAAATGGATGGTGAAACAATAGAAAGTGGTTTCCCCGGTCTTTTGTTAATGGATACAGCCGGACGTGGAGTAGCTGAAAAGGCGAAAAAGTATCTGAATACTGGAGATAGAATTGTAATATTTTGTGGTAAAGGTCACAATGGTGGAGATGGTTTTGTAGCTGCTCGTTTCCTGGATATGTGGGGTTATGATATAGATATTATATTACTTGGTAAGAAGGATAATTTAACTGGTGAACCGGCAACAAATTGTAAAATTTGTCAGTTGCGTAATATTAGTATTTGCGAATATGAAAATGTAAGGGAAGAAAAAATAATAGAATGTATAAATAAATCCAGGCTTGTTATTGATGCTTTACTTGGTACTGGATTAAAGGGCAATGTACGTGGGCATTATGTAACTGTTATTGATTTAATTAATAATTATTCTGACCAAGTGTTGGCTGTAGATATTCCTTCTGGGCTTGATGGTGAAAAAGGAGTTGTCCTGGGAACTGCTGTTAAGGCAGATCTTACTGTTACAATGGCCTTTGCTAAATTAGGTCTCTGTATTTACCCTGGTATTAACTACAGGGGAAAACTTGAAATAATAGATTTGGGTATGCCGGAGTGTTGTATTAATAAAGTAGATTATGATAATTATATGTTAACAGATAGAGAAGCAGGAGAATTACTGCCAGCAAGATCTGTAACCGCTCATAAAGGTACTTTTGGTAAAGTAGGTGTTATTGGTGGTTCATGTGGTATGCCTGGAGCCCCTGTTTTAACAGGTATATCTGCATTAAAAACCGGGTGTGGTCTTGTTAAGTTAGCTGTACCGGAGGCTATTCAGGAGATAGTTCATAGCCACCATCAGGAATTATTAAGCACTGGATTACCGTCAGATGTAAATTCTGTTTTATCTAAAATTGATGAACTTGTATCTTTTGCAGATGTAATGGCTGCAGGACCTGGTCTTGGTCGTTCAGATAGGGCTTGTACTTTGATTAAAAAGTTATTATCTACTTATGAACTGCCTGTTGTACTTGATGCAGATGGGCTTAATGTTATTGAAGATCTTCAACTTTTGGCTGAATATAAAGGTGATCTAATTATTACTCCTCATCCCGGGGAGATGGCACGTTTAATTAATAAAAGTATAGAAGAGATTAATGCTAATAGAATAGATATAGCCCGTGATTTTGCCTGTAAATATAATGTGTGTTTAATATTAAAAGGAGCTGCTACAGTTATAGCTTTACCTGATGGAACAATATATATAAACCCCACCGGTAATCAGGGTATGGCTACAGCCGGTAGTGGAGATGTTTTAACCGGTATACTTGTAGGTTTGTTAGGGCAGGGCGTAACTGTTAAAGATGCAACTATACTGGCTCCATATTTACATGGTTTGACAGCCGATTTTATTGAGCAGGAAAATTATTCTTGTAGTTTGATAGCTTCAGATCTGGTAAAAAATATTGGTGAGGTACTTAACTCTCTAAGAAAATTTTAAATTTGGCAAGTATATTTATACGAGGAGAATGAAGATGATATTATCAGATAACACTATAAAGAAGTTAATGAAGGAAGAAGAACTGGTCATAAAACCTATAAAAGAATCACAGATTCAGCCGGCTTCAATTGATTTAAGGCTGGGAACAAGTTATTTGAAAATAAATGAAAATCTTATGGAAGTAATGACACTTAAAGATGAGATAAAATATGAAAGTCTTAAAAGAGATGAAATAGTTATTCCTCCCAATTCGTTTTTACTGGCTACTAGTATGGAATATATAGATTTACCTGATTATTTAACAGCTTTTGTAGAAGGAAGGAGCTCAATAGGACGAATGGGACTTTTTATTCAAAATGCTGGTTGGGTTGATCCTGGTTTTTCAGGACAGATAACTCTTGAATTATATAATGCCAATAGATTACCAATCAAACTTTTTTCAGGAAGGAGAATATGCCAGCTCGTTTTTGCAAAAATGGATAAAAAGGCTTCCTGCCCCTATCAGGGAAAATATCAATACCAGCGCAATGCAGTTGGTAGTTTAGTATATCAAGATAAAGAGAACAAATCTATGTAGTAGAGGAGGTATGTTGGTTATGATTAAACTAATCATTACCGGTATTGATAAAGATATTGGTCCCGGTGATATTGTAGGAGCATTTATAAATGAAGCTCAAATAGATAGTAAAGATATAGGTAAAATCAAAATTAAAAACGGTAAGGCTAATGTTGAAGTAGAAGATAGTGTTGCTAAAAGAGTAATAGAAAGAATGGATAATAATAAAATAGGTGGTATTGATGTTCAGGTAAGAGCAGTAAACAAAAAAGCTCTAAGTAACAAGAAATTATATAAATATATTAATAAATTTAAAAAGTTGGTTGAATTAGAAAGAACAGAAGAAATGGAAAGACATGAACTGGAGATAAAAAGATTAAGTCCCAGGGAGAGAGAAAAAAAAGGACGAGCCATATTACATTTAAAAGGTCGTGATTCCGGTAAGGCATTTGGTAATAAACAAATGGTTAAATTTATTAGGCAGAAACCCGGTGAACAATTACCTGATACTGAAATAAGTGTTGGAGATTTAGTGATGATTAGTAAAAATAGGGTTCTGGATAATAATAATCCTACAGGTACTGTTGCTGAAAAAACCAGATATTCTGTAACTGCAGTTTTTGACAACAATCTTCCATCCTTTATTTATGGTAAGGGATTACGTTTGGATTTATATGTTAATGATATAACATTTCAGAGAATGTTAGCTGTTTTAGAAACTTTAAATAATGCTCAGGGTAGATTACTTGATTTGAGAGATAAATTACTGGGATTAAATGAACTAGAATGGAAAAATGAAAATATAGAAGAACTGGATTGGATTAAAAAGAACCTTAATAAATCACAGAAAGAAGCAGTTAGAAAATCTTTGTTAGCAAAAGATTTTTATTTAATTCAGGGACCGCCAGGTACAGGTAAGACAATGACTGCAATTGAAATAATTAATCAGGTTATTAAGCGTAATCAGAGTGTTTTGGCAACCGCTGATTCCAATATTGCTGTTGATAATCTTGTAGAAAGATTGGCTGCTACAGGTGCTAAAGTATTGAGGGTTGGTCATCCTCTGCGTGTGAGTCCTGTCTTGAGAAAGCATACTCTTGATTATCAGGTTCTTGAACATCCAGCATATAAAAAAGCGCAAAAATTGAGGGATGAAGTTAGTGAATTACTTAATAAACAGGATGATTTAACTCATCCCAGTGGACGCTGGCGCCGTGGTATGAGCAATAATCAAATTAAAGAAAAAGCTGAAGAAAATATGGGTTTAAGGGGAGTTCCACCTAAAAAGATAGAGGAAATGGCTCAATGGTTAAAAATACAGGAAGAGGTGGATAAGTATTTTGATAAAATTAATAAACTGGAAGATGATGCTCTAAATGATTTAATCTCCAGAGCAGATGTAGTCTGTTCAACAAATTCTACTTCCGGTTCAGAACTCATGCAAAATAGAAAATTTGATATGGTAGTTATTGATGAAGCAACTCAATCTACTGAGCCTGCTGCCTTAATATCATTGATAAAGGGTAGGAAAACAATTTTAATAGGTGATCACAGACAATTACCACCTACTGTTCTCAGCCAAAAAGCAGCAGATAAGGGTTTAAGTAAGTCATTATTTGAAAGAATGTATGAATTACATGGTAAAGAATTTTGGTCTTTACTGGAAGTCCAATACCGTATGCATAATAAAATAATGAATTTTTCTAATAAAAGATTTTATAATAATCGTTTGCATAGTGCAGAAAAAGTAAAAGAACATTCACTTGCTGATTTAAATGTCAGTCTTAAAAATGATAGATGTTGTACAGATAAAGCACTTAAACCTGACAAACCAATAGTTTTTCTGGATACATCTAATATGGAAGCAACTGAAAGATCTTTGACCGGGTCAAATTCTTACGATAATCCAGTTGAAGCAGAAATAGTATTAGATGTTGTGGATGAGGCTGTAAAGCTAGGCCTTACCCCTCAACAGATAGCTGTAATAACTCCCTATAAGGATCAGGTAGATCTATTAAATCAAAGAAATAAAATCACGAATATAGAAATAAATACTGTAGATGGTTTTCAGGGACGAGAAAAAGAGATGGTAATTAGTTCTCTTGTAAGGAGTAATTCTAATAATAATATAGGATTTTTACGTGATTTACGGAGATTAAATGTTGCCCTGACAAGAGCTAAACGAAAATTAATTTTGGTAGGAGACTGTAATACAATTGTGGAGCATAATCTATATGAACATTTAATTAAATATATTAAAGAAGAGGGATTGTTTTATACCCTTTAAAAAGTAAGAAAATGCCAGTAAATTGTCTCTTGTTTGTATTGACACTAACTGGTGAGTGTTATATACTGTAAACACAGTATTATATTAGTCAGTTAGGGGTGAGCCTATGGCTGATGATTTAAGAAAAAAGCCCGAATTATCTAAAGAAGAAAAAGAAAAAATAGCAAGGGATATGATTGAAGGGTATAAGAAAATGGCCAGTATTAATAAAAAATTAGCTGAAGATGGGTTTATAAAAA
>CAYRVO010000131.1:0-1184 GCA_964427565.1 uncultured Halanaerobiales bacterium
CATGATAGATGTTATATTTTTTCTCCTTGTTTTTTTTATGTTATTTACATCATTTAGGACAAACCCCTCAGGCATAGATTTACAGTTACCAAAGGCAGTTACAGTTAGTAAACAGACTAAAGAAAATTTAATCATCGATATAAATAAATCAGGACAGGTATTTTACAAAGGAGACAAATTACCATTAACTAAGATTAGTGGTATTGTCAAAAATAAGTATACAAATAACAAGAAACTTGTAGTAATTATAAATGCTGATCGTGATACACGTTATAAAAATATTGTATCAGTTATGGATAGTGTAAGACAGGTTGGTGTTTATAAAATTGCCCTGGCTGCAGAAGAAAAAACAAAGTAGGTGGTGTTTAAATGAAATACAGAGATGACAATAGTAAACTGGGAATCTATATTGTAATTTCTCTAATTATCCACCTTTTTATAATTTTCTTTTTTCCCTTTGGTACTATGAGGGGAGTTGCTGATGAAGGCGGTTATGGAAATAGAGATTTCGGTTTTGTACAATTTGTAGAAGTTAAGACAGAAGTAAAAACCAGTAATAAAAAAACTGAGAGTAAGGAACAGAAAAAGGAAAGTAAAGTTGAAGAAAAGAAAGAAGAGGAAAAACCTAAAGAAGAACCTGAAAAAGAAGAAAGCAAAAAACAGGAACAGGAAAAGAATAGTAAAATAAATATTGAAGAAAAAAATAAGCCTGAACAGAAAAAAATCACTGAAGAAAAAACAAAAACAGAAGCAAAAACAAATAGTGAAAAATCCCAGGAAATAATTACAAGTGAAGAAAGTGAAATGGAAATAGAAACCAAAGAAAAAACAAATAAAGATAATGAAGAACATAAAGAAGATAGTGACAAAACTAAAACTGAAAAAGAGAAAGAAGAAGAACCACCACCTCCACCACCACCAACGGCAGGAGAATTAATTGGGTTATCTCCACGACCTGTTTATCCTAAGTATTTAGTCAGTGAACAGAAAACAGGTACAGTTAGCTTAAATGTAGATGTAAATAAGAGTGGGAAGGTAGATAAAGTACAGGTAGTAAAATCATCAGGTATTGAGAAAATGGACAGGACTGCTATTTTAACAATTGAAAAGGGATGGGAATTCAAAAATTACAAGAAATCTTATTCCATTAATATAGTTGTAGATTATAAAATTGATAAAAAGGG
>CAYRVO010000131.1:1284-4851 GCA_964427565.1 uncultured Halanaerobiales bacterium
AATTTAAATAAATCTAAATATCTGAGACCTGGAGGTGAATTAATGAAAAAGTATTTATTTATCTTGACAGTTATTATTATACTTACTGTAAGTTTACCACTGACTGCGGCAAATAATATATATAAAAAGATTGATGAACATAATAATCTCCGCCTGGGCAATGATTATATTGTTATTATTGTAAATCAGGATCAAAATGCCCTGGGAAGATTTGCTATAGAAACAACTGGTGGTGCACCATTCCGTTCAAATGATGATTATAAACCACTTGTTTATGGTAGACCAAAACCCTGGACATCCTATACTACTATCAGAATAGATGATGAAAACTATGTATTTGGAGGTTCTACAGAGAGGAGAGCAGGTGGAACAGCAAAATATGGACAGGTTATATTACCACCTACTGTAAAAGATGGAGCTATTCATTCTATTTATAAAATAAATGCTATGAAAGTTGAACAAATACTTACATTTGCCCGTAGTTCTACTACCGGTCTTTATGATACTGCCCGTATAAAGTACAGAATAAAAAATCAATCTGAGCAAACAAGAAATGTTGGGCTAAGGATGATACTGGATACAATGCTGGGTAAAAATGATGGGGCTCCTTTCCGTATAGGTGATGAGGCTGTAACAACCGATCAATTGTTTTTACTGAATGAGCTTCCTGAATTCTGGCAGGCTTTTGATAGTATAAGTACACCACATGTTACTTCACAGGGAACTTTTATCGGTTCTTCGGTAACAGCACCCGATAAAGTATATCTGGCAGACTGGGGAAGTATGGCTGATGATGCCTGGAGTTTTGATTTTAATACAGGAGAAGAGTTTATACGTAAAGGTGAATATGAAATTGATAGTGCTATTGCCCTTTTCTGGGAACAAGAAAAAATAGAACCAGGATCAGAAAAAACATTTATTACCTCCTATGGTCTGGGAGGAATTACAATAGTACCAGGTCTGATTTCATTGGGTGTTACTTCACCGGCGGAAGTTACCTTTACTAAGGGGAATAATTCATTCCCGGTAGTAGCATATATTGAAAATACATCAGAAATAACTGCTAAAAAAGTTAAGGTTAAACTTGATTTACCACATGGATTTAACTCTCGAAATAAGATAGTTAATCTGGGTAATATGAAACCAGGTGCTATATCCCAATATATCTGGCATGTAAAAGCAGAAAGTAAAAACATACCTGCAAAAATTAATTACAGTGTTTCTGTAGAGGCTACAAATACTGATAGCAATAGTGTTAAGAGAGAAGTTAAATTTGTAGGTCCTCCCAAACCAGTTGTGAGTATCAAAAGTATTGATAAATTTAAAGTAAAAAAGGGTAAATTAACTCCCAATCCCTTTACTATTCAAGCAGAAGTGAAAAATGAAGGTAGTTCAACATTATATGATGCAAAAGTAGAATTATCGCTACCACCTGGTATAATTTTGGCAGCGAGAGAGAAAGAAAAGAAATATCTGGGTTATCTAAAGAAAAATGAAAGTATAAAAATAAACTGGCATATTAAAGCCTTAAGGATAAAAGGAGAAATACCTTTTTCCATTGATTTATGGGGTTTAAATGGATATAAAGATAATACTGTTAATAATTTGAATTTACCTGAGTTAAAACCCTTGCTATATCTAGAAAAAGAAAAAAATAGTAATTATATAACAGTAAATATAAGGGGAGAAAATATTGATAATATAGATAGTATGGAGCTTATGTTAAATTATGACCATGATTTCATTAAACCCCTATATTTTTCACGCGGAAATATTTTTGTAAAAAATGATCGTCTTTTACCATGGAATAGACCACAGATAAAAGAAGATAAGATTATATTGAAACAGTCACTACCATCAGGTATATCTTCAGGTATAATTGCCAGTATACATTTTAAAAAGTTAAAAGATGGAAAAATACCGCTAAATATTATAGATAATAAATGTTATCAGGGTCAAGAAGAAATACAGGTAGAGATTAAAAACTAATTATATGGGAGGTAATTTGATTGTTTAAAAGTTTTAAATTACTTACGGTAATTTTGATATTTGTACTAATTTTCAGTAGTACTGTTGGGGCTATAAATTTAAAAGATGTTCCTAAAGAACACTGGGCCTATAAAAGTGTTAAAAGATTGGTGGAAAAGGGATATTTAACACTTTATGAAGATGGTACTTTTAGTGGTGAAAAGAAAGTAACAAGATATGAACTTGCTGTACTGGTAGCAAGAATGCTTGATAATATTAACCAGGGAAAAAAAGAAACAGATATTCAGGATGTTGAAAGATTAAGGCAATTATCTGTCGAATTCAGGGATGAACTGGTAGAAGTAGCTGAAAGACAGGAAGTATTTTCAAAATCCCTGACAAAAGTTCAAAAAGATATTAAAAATATTAAAAATGGTGATTTAGCAGAGGTACATGAAGAACTGCAGGGAGTAGAAGAAAAAATAGCTAATCTAGAAAAACTAAATACAAGTATTAATGCCAATGAACAAGAAATAGAAAAAATAATTGATAATATATTGAAAGTAAAAAATCTAGAAGAAGAAGTTGCTACTCTTAAATCACAGATAACTAAAATGCAAAAAGATTTACAGAAAACTAAAGTTCAGATAGAGGAGAAAAAAGGTGCGATTGAAGAATATGAAAAATTAAATAGGAAAATCGAAGACCAGAATGCAATAGCTCTAACAAGGATTCAAACCCTTGAAAAAAGAATAGAAAAAATGGAAAATAAACTTACTACTCAACAGGATACAGAAAAAGAAGTGAAAAAATCAGATGAGAACTCTAGTATTTATCTAGGTGCAGCAGCTATCATAATTTTATTGGCTGCTATGAATTAAGAAAAATAGAAGGTGAATATATGAAGAATATGCACATAAGATCAATTAGTTTATTTACAGTAATAATATTGACTATTTATATATTTGCTTCAATAATTGCAACACCTGTGATTATCCCTAAAGCTGAAGCAGCTTCATTAGAAAATGAAGATATTTATAAAGGTATTGGTATTGCTATACTCCTTTATTTATTGTCTAGAGCCGGACAGGATGATGAAGAAGAGGAAATTGAAGTAGATATACCAGATGATGAGGATGATGTCATCGATTACAGACAGAAAGATGTGGATTTACTGGCAAGAGTTATCTATGCTGAAGCAAGGGGAGAACCCTATGAAGGTCAGATAGCTGTTGGTGCAGTTGTTTTAAATAGAGTAGAGGATCCATGTTTTCCTAATACTATCGAGGGAGTTATATATCAGGATGGTCAGTTTACATCTGTTGATAATGGTCAGATAGATTTAACACCGGGTGTTACAGCCTATAATGCTGCTTATGATGCAATTGATGGAATAGACCCCAGTAATCAAGCACTGTATTTCTATAATCCTGAAAAAGCAGAAACATTATGGTGGTTATCAACCAGGGAAAAGACAGCAGTAATAGGTGATCATGTATTTGCCAAATAAAAGATCAGGAAAAACATTTATTTAAAAGCAGGATCCTTGCCTAATAGTGCTATATAAAAAAAGAATATGTATAAAAAGCTTGCCCATTT
>CAYRVO010000132.1:0-4839 GCA_964427565.1 uncultured Halanaerobiales bacterium
ACAATAAAATATATTTCTTACAGGTGCCTTTTTAGGAGAATAGGAAAGCAGGTGTGAGTCCTGCACGGTCCCGCCACTGTAAGCGGAGAGATGCTTTTTCATAGACCACCTTTTATTTAAAATAAACAGGGAAGGGGAAAAAGTATTCCGTAAGTCAGGAGACCTGCCTGTGAGAAAAGAATATGTGGATGATGGAAAAGTCGACAGCCTCTAACGAGGTTGTGGGCTTTTTTTCTTTATAAATTAAATTCAAAACAGGATTTTCTCGATAATCGTTGTTTAAAGGTAATTCTTTAAAATATTTATTAACAACGAATGAAGAGATAATCTAAAAAATTAAAAGGAGAGATATTAATGAAGTTATTGAAAGAAACATGTGCAAAAATTAATGAATTGGATGAAGCGGTAATGCAGGAAGCAAAAGCCAGGCAGGACAGTTTGACTAAACCTCCAGGAAGTCTGGGGAAGCTAGAAGATATTGCAATTAAGTTGGCCGGTATGAGTGGTAGTGTATTTAATAAAGTTGATAACAAGGTACATATTGTGATGGCCGGAGATCATGGTGTTGTTGAAGAAGGAGTAAGTGCTTTTCCCCAGGAAGTAACACCACAGATGGTACTCAATTTTGTTAATGGTGGTGCAGCAATTAATGTTCTGGCCAATCAGGTAGGAGCAGAGGTTAAAATTGTTGATATGGGTGTAGCTACAGACCTGGAGTCTGATAAAGTCATAAATAAAAAAATCAGGAAAGGTACGGATAATATGGTTAAAGGGCCGGCTATGTCCCGGGAAGAAGCCATAGCGGCTCTGGAGGCTGGTATTGAAGTTGTTAATAAAGAAATTAATAGTGGAGCAAATTTAATTGGCACAGGAGAAATGGGTATTGGTAATACAACTCCTAGCAGTGCTATAATAGCAACGGTAACAGATATAGATTTGAACAAACTTGTTGGTCCGGGTACAGGTATTGATAGTGAGAGGCTGGAACATAAGAAAGAAGTAATAAAAAAAGCTGTAGCTATTAATGATCCTGATGTGAGTGATGGTATAGATATTCTATCGGCAGTTGGAGGATTTGAGATAGGTGGAATGGCTGGTGTAATGATCGGTGCTGCTGCTCATGGTGTACCTGTTATTGTTGATGGGTTAATATCGGCTGCAGCTGCCCTGATTGCTACCAGGATTCATAAAGATGTATTTAATTATTTGCTTCCTTCTCATAGATCTACAGAACCGGGACATATTAATATTTTAGAAGAAATAGGTCTGGAACCAATACTGGATTTAAACATGAGATTGGGAGAGGGAACCGGTGCTGTTCTGGCTATGGATGTTGTGGAGGCTGCCACCCGGATTATAGAGGATATGGCTACTTTTGAGGAGGCAAGTGTCAGTAATAAGGGATAAAAACTTAAAACAGGGTCAGCTAGTTAATGATATTCGACCAGAAAAATGACTGGAAATAAACAGCTGACCTTGGACTGTATATTTTTGATTAATCATTGTATAATTTATCATAATAATTTTGTAACATATTAGTACTTGAAAATCTATCATAGGTACTGGCTATACTGTTAAGCATCATATGGCGCCATCTCTGATTATCATCATAATAACAGGGGAGTATATCTTCCAGTAATACCTGATATAAGGCATTAAGGTCATGGTCATCCTGACCTTCTCCCATATAGCCATCACCAAATTGCCAGCCATTGACACCATTCTGATAGGCTTCAGGCCACCAGCCGTCAAGGATACTTAAGTTCAGGACTCCATTCATTGCAGCTTTCATACCTGAAGTTCCACTTGCTTCCAGTGGTTTACGTGGATTATTTAACCAGACATCAACTCCTCTGGTCAGTAGTTTACCAATTTCCATATTATAATCTTCTAAAAAGACTACACTATTGGGATATTTTTGAGCCATACTTACAATATAGGCTATGACATCTTTACCTGTATTATCCCGGGGATGGGCCTTACCGGAAAATACAAGCTGTATCTTATTTTCCTGTAAATAGGGTTCAATTATTTCCGGTTTTCTAAATATAAGATCAGGTCGCTTGTAAGTTGCTGCTCTGCGGGCAAAACCGAGTAGTATTTTATTTTTGGCAAGTTCTTTACCTGTTCTATTTTTAATATAATTTATTAATTCTTCTTTGAATGTCTGATGTGTGTCCCATAAATCATCTCCGTTTTTCCAGTTTCCAATAATTCTATCATCTACCCAGGCATTATGATTGACACCATTGGTAATTGAAATTATTTTTGTTCTATTTTCAACTCCACTCCACATCTTGCGTGATGTTTTACCATGTAGTTTTGCTACCGCATTGGCTATTTTGGCCAGACGTAATCCGGCAACTGTCATATTAAACGGGGTACCCCCAAGTTGAATCATCTGGTCCAGGTTAAGACTATTAAAAGCCCCCATATTTTTCAATAATTCTAGATTATGTGATTCATTACCTTCTTTGACAGGTGTATGAGTAGTAAAAACTACATTTTGCTTTATTGTCTGCCAGGCATCTGTAAAGGATAGTCCCTGCTCCATTTTTTCTCTAATAAGCTCTGTTCCGGCCAGAACTGCATGACCTTCATTAAAGTGGTAGATGTCAATATCGATATTGAGTTTGCGAAGTGCTCTTATACCACCAATACCGAGTATAATTTCCTGGGCGATTCTTGCATCATCCTGACCACAGTAGAGGCGTTCTGTTATACATCTATCATTATTTTCAGGCAAATCAGTATCGAGCAGATAAAGAGTTGAATTATTAAAACCCTCCAGTTTCCATACCCTACAGGTTATATCTTCATTTCTAACCCTGACTTTAATTTTGACATCTGTATCTTCAATATAATCATATATTTTTTCATTATCTGGATAAGTATCATAGGGATAATTGTTATCACCAATTAATTGTTTTGTATAACCCTTTTTCCAGAGAATACCTATACCTATCATAGGTAAATCAAGTTCATAAGCTGTTTTTAATATATCTCCGGCCAGTATACCCAGTCCTCCTGCATAAATACGTAGTCTTTCATCAATCCCAAATTCCATACAGAAATATGCTACTCTCTTTTTATTATTATTGTTATTCATTTATTTTCTCACTCCCAGTAACCACAAAATATAATATTTTTCAACAAATTATTTCAACTTAATTATTATATTCTGTAAATTATTGTGATAATCCTTTATTTTTGCCACAAATATTTGAATGCCTTTAGCATTTTGTCTTCATTATTCTTGTTGGGATTCAAATAATAATCAGCAACTGGTAATTTATTTCCTTTATTTTCATGGAATTTCAGGTTTTTTAGTAGCTGATAATATTTTTCAGCAGTTTTTTGCCAGGTATATTTTGCTAACACTCTTTTTTTACCCTGTTGTTGATAATGATGCCATTTGTTTTTATTTGTTAGCAATTTCAAAAGACTCTGAGCAATATTTTCAGGATTTTCAGGATCAATGAGAATACCATATTTACCATGATCAGTAATTTCCAGTGGCCCACCATTTTCGGTAATTGCTACTGGTAGACCTGAAGACATGGCTTCAATAGGAGCCAGGCCAAAGGGTTCATAAAAGGAAGTAAGAGTAAATACAGATTTTCTTTCTTTCATATAACCATAAAATTCGGCCAGTTCCTGCTGACTGTTAAGAGGGAACATACTGATTTTACCTTCAAGTTGATATTTTTTGTAGATATTCAGTATATCAGCAAGTATTTCCCTTTCTTCCTTACTGGCATCTGTATAATCATTAAAGGGATTTTCTATACCTCGTAAGGTAATAACCAGATTGGCATTTTCCTGTAATTTTTCACTGTTTGCAAATGCTTTTACTAATCCCAGGTGATTTTTTTTCTGGTCAAGTCTACTTGCTGATATCAGGCAGGGTAAGTGAAGACGATTTTGTTTAAGATCCCGCTGTAGATATTTATCTACTTTTTTCTGTAACTTGTGGTTGTATTGGCCATTGAAAATATCTGTATTTACACCGGGTGGTATTACTGAAAATTTATTATCATCTTTAACATCTATTGCTCCATTATATAATCTATGATTATACTGTTGAAAACGTTCCTGGGAAGTGCTTACAATTATTTTGTTTGCCCGATTCATGGCCAGTCTTTCGGCAATAATGCGCAGATGAAAATTATAATGATCAGTTAAGGTATTAAAATTATCTTCATTTACATTCAATTTATCCATTTTCTGTGCTCCCAGTGAATGGCCTGTAAAAGTAAAGGGTATATTTTTTCTTTTCTGTAACAGAACACCAGATAAACCACCATCTCCGTAATGAGTTGTTACAACAGCAGGAAAAGTATCTTCTTGCTCATAGAAATCAATTATTCCCTGTACATATTCCCGGAGGTAGGGCCAAAGTTGTTCTTTGGCCAGAAAATTTTCCCCTCCACAGGGGATTCTTATTATTCTTAGATTATCTATTCCTGGATAACTATCTATTGTTTGTGCAAATTCAGGCCAGTTATTATCAACAATTTGCCTGGTAATAATATCAACTTTATGTCCCAGAGTAGACAGTGCTATAGATAACTCCTTAACATAGACCAGCTGACCACCAAAATCAGGGTGTTCTGTCCAGTAACTATCATGAGCATCAAAGTTACCCTGGGGATTTAAAAAGGCAATATGCATAATATTCCTCCTCGTATAATATACTTAGTGACATTGAAAATTTTATCACTATTTAAACATAAATTTAATTGTTTCTATTAAGTTTGGATTTAGTCCCTGAGCTGTCGAGTTCTCAGTTTTTCAGGGACTAAATCTGGCTATCTTTTTTCTACTCCCAAGCCAAAG
>CAYRVO010000133.1:0-2283 GCA_964427565.1 uncultured Halanaerobiales bacterium
ATTCAATATACAGTTCCCTTAGAAAATGCTATTGAAAAAGTACGAAGTGGCAAAAACCCGGACTTATCTATCAGGGAAAAACATGTAAGAGACTGTTATGTTGTAGCTGAAAAAGGAGTAAACAAAGATAAGATAGCTGAAAAAATCAAAAGTATGCCTAATTATTTTGACGATTATGAAACCAGGGTAAGTTTTATTACAGAAGCAGAATTAAAAGAAAATCATGCGAAAATGCCACATGGTGGATTTGTACTCAGAAGTGGTCAGACCGGAAATAATGGTGAAAATAATCAACTTCTGGAATTCGCGCTTGAATTAGATAGTAATCCAGAATTTACGGCCAGTGTTTTAGTAGCTTATGCCAGAGCAGTTTATTATTTAAATAAAGAAGGACAGACCGGGGCTAAAACAGTCTTTGATATTCCACTGGCTTATTTATCTCATAAGTCTCCAGAAGAATTAAGAAAAAATTTGCTATAAAATTATAACCCCCTCTTCTGCAATACAGAATTGGGGGTTCTTTTATTTATTCTTTTTAAGCCTCATCTTTTCTCTTCTTATTTTCTTGCGCATTCTAATTGCCTGTGGTGTTACTTCTACCAGCTCATCATCATTAATAAATTCCAGCGAATCTTCTAATGTCATATTTTTAGCAGGTGGAAGTGTAAGGGCCTCATCTGATCCGGCAGCCCTAACATTTGTTAATTTTTTATTTTTACAGGGATTAACTGTTAAATCATTATCACGGTTATTGACACCAATGATCATACCTTCATAAACTTCTGTACCTGGTTCTATAAAAAGAGTACCCCGCTCTGTCAAATTTGAAAGGGCATAAGCCATAGCGGTACCATTATTGCCGGAAATCAACACACCATTACTTCGCTGAGGAATTTCTCCACTGTAAGGCTCAAATTTAGCAAAAGAACGAATCAGGGTTCCTTCACCACTGCTATCATTTATGAATTCACTACGAAAACCAATTAAGCCCCTGGTGGGAACTAAATATTCTAATTTAACAAAATCATTTTCACTATGCATAGACTGCATGAGACCACGGCGTTGATTTAACTTACTGATAACTGTACCTGAATAATCTTCCGGAACTTCAATTATTACTCTCTCTACCGGCTCATGTAATTGTCCATTTTTTCTTTTCATTAAGACTTCCGGCTTGGAAACAGCAACTTCATATCCTTCCCTGCGCATATTCTCCAGTAAAATTGAAAGATGGAGTTCCCCTCTCCCCGCTACTTTATAGGCCTCTTTATCTTCCCTTTTTTCTACTCTCAAACCAACATTCACCTCTAGTTCACGATCAAGTCTGGCTTTGAGATGACGGGTAGTAAGATAATCTCCTTCCTGACCGGCAAAAGGGGAATCATTAACCTGAAAATCCATAGCCAGAGTTGGCTCTTCTATAGGTATCATGGGTAAAGGTGTTATTTTATCCGGTTCACCGATAGTTTCTCCAATTGATATATCTGGTATTCCGGCTACTGCTACAATATCTCCACTTTCTGCTTCATCAACTGCAACCTGGCTTAATCCTTTATAAACAAAAAGTTTTCTTATTTTAGCTCTGGTGATTGATCCATCTCGCCTGGAAATAGCTACAGTCTGTCTGTTTCTGAGACTACCCTTATATATCCTGCCAATTCCAATCCTCCCCAGATGATTATCATAGGATAAATCATAGACCTGCATCTGAAGTGATTTTTCATTTTTATCTGGATAAATATCAACATGATCAATAATTGTTTCAAAAAGCGGATTCAAACTACAACTATCATCGTCTATATCATACTTTGCAATTCCATCTCTAGCAATACCATAAATAACAGGAAATTCTAACTGTTCATCATCAGCATCAAGATCTATAAAAAGATCAAGTACCATGTCTACTACTTTTTCTGCCCGGGAATTATTTTTATCAATTTTATTAATAAACACAATGGGTTTCAGACCCAGTTCAAGAGATTTCTGGAGAACAAAACGTGTCTGGGGCATTGGACCTTCACTGGCATCAACAAGTAAAATTGCAGAATCAACAGCTCTGATGACCCTTTCAACCTCAGAAGAAAAATCAGCATGACCTGGTGTATCCACTATATTAATTTTATAATCATCATGTTCAATAGCACAATTACTTGAATAAATAGTAATACCTCTTTCCCGCTCAAGATCATCACTATCCATTATACAATCCAGTACCTCTTCATTCTCCCTGAAAATACCACTTTGATTTAAAAGAGCATCAACAAGTGTTGATTTTCCTGCATC
>CAYRVO010000133.1:2383-4834 GCA_964427565.1 uncultured Halanaerobiales bacterium
GATTTAGCTGGCTCTATATTAATTTTATTACCCTTAATATAATTATCTTTCATAATCTGCAGGACTTTATGACCACTATCACTGGGAACCTCTACAAAAGTAAAATTATCATAAACATCTATAGCCCCTATTAACTTACCGGCCAGGCCAGTTTCCCCGGCGATAGCTCCAACTATATGTCGCGGAGAAATTTTATCTTTCTTACCAGCATTTATAAATAATCTTACCATACCCGGTTCTGCTCCTGTATCACCAAAATTAATATTATTTGTCTCTTCTTCATCTGGTTTTTCTTCTAAAGATTGTTTCATTAAAGCAGCAGCAATTTCTATAGCGGTATATTTGTCATCAAGCAAATTTTCAATTATTTTAATGTGTTTTTGCAGGTGTACTTCTCCAATATATTCTTTTAAATCTTCTACAAATTGTTTGAGTCTTGCTTCTTCTATATCATTTATTGAAGGAATATCTTTACGTGTTATCCTGGTCTTTGTATATTTCTGTATATCACGCAATTTATAAATATCTCTTCCCACTATAAAGGTAAATGCCTTCCCACTTTTACCGGCTCGGCCTGTTCTTCCGATTCTATGTACATAATAATCAGTATCCTGAGGTACATCATAGTTAAAGACAATTTCAATATCACCAACATCTATTCCCCGGGCAGCTACATCTGTAGCAACAAGAATTTCTATTATTCCCTTCCTGAATTTTCCCATTACCCGATCACGTTGATGCTGATTAAAACCACCATGAAGTGCATCAGACAGATATCCTCTTGCCTGTAGTTTTATGTTTAGTTCTTCAACCATTTTCCTGGTATTACAGAAAACTAAAGAGAGCTCTGGACTATATAAATCAATCAAACGTGTTAATACTTCAATTTTTTGACCACGTCTCATCTCATAATAATATTGTTCAATACTGGGAACTGTTAATTTTTCATGTGCTACTTTGAGAAAGTCTGAATTCTGTTGATATTTTTTGCTTAAACGGCGAATTTTTTTAGGTATAGTTGCCGAAAAGAACAATGTCTGTCTTTTTTTCGGAACATCCTTTAATATTGTTTCAATATCATCAACAAAACCCATATCAAGCATAACATCAGCTTCATCAAGCACTACAAAATCAATATCAGAAAGTTTCAGTGTTCCCCTTCGCATATGATCCATTACTCTACCGGGAGTACCGATTATAACCTGAACACCCTTTTTTAAGGCCTTGATCTGTCTCTTTATAGATTGTCCTCCATAAATAGGTAATGTATATAACCTTCGCTTATACTTAGCCAGCCTCTTTAACTCCTCTGCAACCTGAATTGCTAACTCCCTGGTAGGACATAGAATAATAGCCTGTGGATTTTTATTGTTTGAACTAACTTCTTCTAACAATGGTATTCCAAAAGCAGCTGTTTTACCTGTACCTGTCTGGGCCTGTCCTACAATATCTTTACCTTTCAATATTGAAGGTATTGCTTCTGTCTGGATTGCAGTAGTTTCTTCAAATCCCATATCTTCTACTGCCTGTAATATTTCCTTTGATACATTAAGTTCATCAAATTTGATTTTATGCATTTTAATTTCACTTCCTTTTTACTTTTAAACTGTTAATATTATATGTATCTTTCTATTTTTCATTATTTACATAAAGAAAACCCTGACTATAAAAGTATAGTCAGGGAGTAGTTGCTATATATAAAAAGCATTATTTGCTTTATAGTGCAACAACATTTTCGGCCTGTGGACCACGGTCACCTTCTACTATTTCAAACTCCACTTCTTGACCTTCTTCTAGACTTTTAAACCCGTCATCCTGAATTGCAGAAAAATGTACAAAAACATCATCATCTTCAGATTCTCTTTCAATAAACCCAAAACCTTTTTGATCACTGAACCATTTTACTTTACCACTGTAAATCATTAAATATATTCCTCCTAATTTATATGTGGGCAAGTCTTAAAATATTTTTGTTGCCCAACGTCATTTACTATAACACACCCTTATTATAAAGTCAAATAATATAATGGATATAATTTCCCCATTTTTACCCTGTCAAACTATGCAGGTAATAAATATAAGATAGTAAAGAAATGACAGATACTACCCCCCAGAACAAATAAGTGCCAGATAGCATGAGAATACTTTAAACTACGCCAGGCGAAAAATATCACACCTACTGTATAAAACAAACCCCCTAAAATTAAAAATATTAAACTCATATCATTAAGGGCTGCCATTATAGGTTTGATGGCAATTATTATCAACCAACCCATTAATAAGTAAAGGATCGTAGAGAGAATCTTAAATCTAGTAATCCATATAAATTTTAGTACAATACCAATACAGGCTATACCCCATACAATAGCAAATATGGTCCAGCCCAGAGTCCCTCTCAAAGATGTTAGAATTATTGGAGTATATGTTCCAGCTATCAACAAAAATATTGAT
>CAYRVO010000134.1:0-4830 GCA_964427565.1 uncultured Halanaerobiales bacterium
ATAATAATAATATAATTACGTCTATATTTTCTAGTATTGTACCAGACACCCTCAACTCTGTCAAATTTTATCACTATATAGAGTGAACATTTTTATATAATTAAAGCTGAAAACAATTATTCAATTCTCATATATAAAATTATATCTTTAAAGATAAAATATAGTATTATATAAGTTATTATTATATTTATACTTATACTAATATATCAGAACCAGAATTAACTGTCCATTTCTGCCAGCTTATTTAGTCTTTCCCATTTTTTATCCACATTTGCCTGAATCTCTTCTATAATTCCCTTGTTTTCATCCTGTAGAAGATGTTTAAATCTACCCTGTAATTGTAACCAATCTTCTATAGGCCGTGGATTATGTGGTTTATAGTTAATATTATATTTACCATCTTCTATTTCATATAGAGGCCAAAAGTTACATTCTACAGCTGTTTTAGTTAATTCCATCCCTTCACCTTCCGGTGTTCTCCAGCCTCTAGGACATACTGAAAGTGTATTAATAAAAGCGGGACCATCTACATCAAGACCTTTTTTTACTTTTTTAGTTAAATCCTGCCAGTGATATGGTGAAGCCTGAGCAGCATAGGGAATATCATGAGCAGCCACAATATCGGTAATATTTTTTCTGAATCCACTTTTACCTGGACTTACTTTTCCTGTAGGACTGGTAGTAGTATATGCACCCCTGGGAGTAGCACTTGACCGTTGAATACCGGTGTTCATATAGGCTTCATTATCATAACATATATATAGTATATCATGTCCCCGCTCCAGCATACCTGAAAGTGATTGAAAACCTATATCATAGGTTCCACCATCACCACCAAAAGCAATAAAATCAAACTCTTCATCCAGTTTCCCTCTTCTTTTTAAAGCCTTATATGCACTTTCAACACCACTCAATGTTGCTGCTGTATTTTCAAAAGCATTGTGGATAAAAGAAGAACGCCAGGAAGAGTAGGGATATATTGTCGTAGAAACCTCTAGACAGCCTGTGGCAGCACTCACTACAACGGGATTATCGGGTACCTGAAGTACCAGATGTACAATAATAGAAGCACCACACCCCTGACATAGTCTATGCCCATTAGCAATAAGTTCTTTTTTCTTTGCCAGTTCCTTTAAAGAAGCCATATTAAAATTTTCCTCCTTTATTCATTCTCTTACACCATAATAGTTTATATAATTATCTATTTGTTCACTATCTTTATTAATCTCCTCTAATTCATATAATATATTTTCCAGATCTGATACCAGAATATCGCGTCCACCCAGACCATAAATATAATTAATTACTTTTATATTATCTAATTTATTGAAAATCGCATTTTTAATATCAGCATAAAGAGGCCCCCCATTCAAAGAAAAATCATCTGCCCTATCCAGAACCCCCAGTACTTTTACTTTCTTTAGGGTATTAGTAATTGCCTGAACAGGAAAAGGACGATATAATCGCAGATTAATAAGACCAGCCTTTATTCCTTTTTCTCGCAGATTATTTACTGCTACTCTGGCTGTACCCATAGTAGAACCCAATCCAATCAAAGCAATCTCTGCATCATCTATCTTATATTCTTCCAAATAACCATATTCTCTACCTGTCAGTTCAGCAAATTCATCTGCAATCTCAGGTACTAAGGCAAGAGCATTTTCCAGTCCCTCTACCTGCTGTCTTTTATGTTCAAAATAATAATCCTGCAAATCCAGTGGACCAAATGTTACCGGTTCTTCGGAATCCAGTAGTGTCTTTTCCGGCTTATATTCTCCGATAAATTCACGGACATCTTCATCAGCTAAAGGCTGCAGATTTTCTACGGCATGACTGATTATAAAGCCATCCATATTAACCATTACCGGTAACCTGACAGAACTATCTTCGGCAATCCTGACTGCCTGGATGGTATTATCGTAAACCTGTTGAGCATTTTCACCAAAAAGCTGAATCCATCCCGAGCTCCTGGCTGCCATTGCATCACTGTGATCACAGTGAATATTAATAGGACCACTCAGTGCTCTATTAATTACAGGCATCACAATCGGCAGCCGGGTTGAGGCTGCTATATATACTATTTCTATCATCAGAGCCAATCCATTGGCAGATGTTGCTGTCATTGCCCGTGCTCCACCGGCTGAAGCACCTACTGTAGTACTCATCGCACTGTGTTCACTTTCCACAGTAACAAATTCTGTATCAATCTCTCCATCAGCAATAAACTGTGAAAATAGCTGTACAACTTCAGTCTGAGGTGTAATGGGATAAGCTGCAACTACATCGGGATTAATCTGTTTCATAGCCATTGCTAGCACTTCATTACCAGTTAAGGCAACTTTCTCCATAATCAGTTACCTCCTCCAGAAATATCTCTATCATGGTGATTATGTTTTTCATCATTTATATCACTATCATCTTCATCAACCATTTCCAGGGCCTCTACCGGACACTGATTGGCACATATTCCACAGCCCTTACAGTGTAAGTAATCTACACCAACTACATCTCCATTTTCAACATTAATAGCCATATCGGGACAGTAAGCCCAGCACAGCATACATTGAATGCATTTTTCAGAACTATAAAGAGGCTTTCTTATTCTCCAGCTACCCGTCCGGTATTCTTCCGAATTACCGGCCTTCACAATCAGACCACCATCAGGTATCTCTTTCCAGCCAGGTTTTTCTTTTTTCTTCAAGCTCCCTTCACCTCCTGATAGGCTCTAAGGACAGAATTTATATTACCTTCAATGATTTCGGGGCGCTTTGAAAATTTTTTATTTAGTTCTTTTTTTAAACCTTCCATAAATTGCTTTTTATCAATAAGATCTGTAACACTGTTGAAAGCACCAAGCATAGGTGTATTAGGAAAAATTTTTCCTATTTCTTCTTCGGATATATTATTGGCATCTAGAGTGTATAAACTCAAATTTTTATCTAAACCCAGATCTTCTTTTAGTTTTCCCGGTTGCTGGTCATAATTAATAATTATAACTCCTTTATCTTTTATATTAGCTGTTACATCTACAGTGCCTACCAATGTTGAATCAAGGACAATAACAACATCAGGTGCTTCTATCTGGCAATGATGACGTACAGGATGATTATCAAGCCTATTATAGGCCAGAACCGGAGCACCCATCCTTTCCGGACCGTATTCGGGAAAAGCCTGGACATACTTTCCGGTTACTGAAGCAATTTTAGCAAGTAATATAGAGGCTGTTTTTGCCCCCTGTCCACCCCGTCCGTGCCAGCGAATTTCAAGTAAATCAGGCATTCTATTCCTCCTTTTCCAGCAATCGATTCTGATTTTCTTTTACCCTGTCCAGCAAATACATATACTTAGTCCGGGCTGCCTGTAATAAATAACTGGCATGATCTATTAATTCCGGTTCAGATACATTATTAAAATAACGACGGGCATTTAACCATTTCTGATGTGCTTCTTTAATTTCATCTTCAAGATTTTTTTCTTTCTCCTCAATAATTTTTTTATCTTCCAGAAAAGGCCTTAATTTTTCCTTAAGGTTTTCCAGCAAATTACCTAAACCTCCTTTTAATTCAATAACAATCTTACCCCTACAGAAAGAAAAATAATACCAGTAAATTTCACCCAATTAAAAGGTAATCTTTCCAGACCAAATAGGCCAAAATGGTCTATAACTGCAGCGGTCAAAACCTGTGCCGTCACAATGGCAGTTGTTGCTACAGCAACTCCCAATTCCGGAATACTGACTATTACTCCATAAGTAATTATTATAGCCATTATTCCTCCACTTAAATAATACCAGGGGATCTCCCTATAATCTGAGAGGGTGATAGAACTATGATTTATAAATAGAATAATAACCAGAATAACAGCAGCCAGCAAATGAACAATAAAATTAGCCTGCCATATACCCACTTTTTTACCCAACATGGAGTTTATTGATCCCTGAATTGCCATCATTAAACCGGCCAAAGCAGCATAGCTTAAATAAAGTATTGAAAAGCCAAAAATGGGAAACCCTCCTTATCCCTTTTAGTTTTTACATAAAAAAAAAGATTATGCAGTAATTTGCTAAATTAGGCATAAAAAAATCCCTCTCCAGATTCAACCCGGAAAGGGATTTTGCGTTTTTCATATATATTATTACGAGAAGTCAGGGTTTAGCTATTTTTAGTGAGTGAATGTATAACTGTCTGAATTACAGCTCCCGCCTACCAGCAAGAGCCTTGGAAAGTGTTACCTCATCAGCATATTCAAGATCACTACCTACAGGCAAACCGTGAGCCAGCCTGGTTACTTTTACTCCTAAAGGTTTGAGTAATTTTGCCAGATACATGGCAGTAGCATCACCTTCAGCATTGGGATCTGTTGCCAGTATTACTTCATCAATCCCCTCTTCCAGACGGGGTAATAAATTATTTATCTTAATATCGTCAGGTCCGATCCCATCCATTGGTGAAATAGAACCATGTAAAACATGATAAAGACCTTTATATTCACCCGTTTTTTCCATTACTATTACATCTTTGGGACTTTCTACCACACAAACAGTATCTTTATTACGTTCATTAGAACTACATATCTCACAGGGATCTGATTCAGTTAAATTATTACAAATAGAACAATACTTAATATTTGTTTTGGCATTCAGAATAGCATCTGTAAGTTCTTTTACCCTTCCTTTACTCAACCCCAGAATATAAAAGGCAAGGCGCTGAGCAGTCTTAGTACCTATTCCCGGCAACTTACTTAATTCGCCAATTAATTTCCCCATGACCCGGGGATAATTTCTCATTAGAACATCCCCGGTATATTCATACCACCGGTTACTTTACTCAT
>CAYRVO010000135.1:0-4826 GCA_964427565.1 uncultured Halanaerobiales bacterium
AAAGATAGGTCAAGCATTACATCATTCACAAATTTGTCGTATAATACCATAAAGTATATCATTTTCACTAATCCTAATTGTTTTGATTTTTAATTTTTTCATTAAAACCTCAAGAATAATTATACCTGCAGTTATTATATCTGCTCGTGCTGGTTGTAAACCACTTATTTTCTTTTTTTCATCAAGATTTTTACACCTTAAATCAGAAAGTATATTTCTAACTACTGTTAAAGTTAATTTATGACCATGAATTTTTTCCCTATTATATATATCCATCTTTTGATTTATAGCTGCAAGAGTGGTAATCGTACCACCCACACCAACAGCTTCTATTTGTTCTATATTAAAGTCTATGGAGTCAATTTCTTTTTTCGTTTCTATATATATTTGATTATATTCCTTATCTTTTAAAAAATGCCTAGGATCATCTACAAATCGTTCTGTCATTCTCACAGCTCCAATATCAAGACTGGCAAAATTTATTGTTGAATTTTGCCAAATAAATTCTGTACTCCCACCACCAATATCTATAATAAAAAGATTATCTGCTTTATTATCCAGACTAACTCCCCGGTAAGTTAAACGTGCTTCTTCAGTCCCACTTACTATCTTCATTTCATAACCTGTTTCTGCTGCCAATAATCCATCTAGTTCTGCTGAATTTTTTACATCTCTTAAAGCACTTGTTCCAACAATTGCTACCTCTTTTGCCCCGGCCTTTTCTATTGTTCTTTTAAACTTTTTTACAGCCTTTACTCCCCGCTTAATCGCTTCTGAATTAAGAATTCTATTTTTATCTACTCCTGCACCCAATCTTGTAGTTATTAATTCCCTTTCTTTTACACTATAATCTCCATTATTATAATCAACAATCAATAATCTTGAAGAATTTGTACCCATATCAATTGCTGCTGCTTTAATTATTAATTCCTCCCTTTCAGACAACATATATCACATTCCTGTGGCCAATCCAGTTTATCCCAGACTAATTTACCAACCGGGTTTTGACCATTAACAAGATAATCGGCCAAATGGGCATGTAAACATTTAATCCCCTTTTTATCTCTAATACCACCAACACCTGACTCTTTTAATACTTTTATAATATCATGGGAAATATTAGCTATATTTTTACTGTCCTCATCACTTAAATATTGCAATCGCTGCTGTCTATAATTCCTATGAGCATTCTTCATTTCTCTTTTAAACTTTTGTTCGTCTTGAAGACGCTTACTTAACTCACTAATTATTCCTTTATCTTCTAGCCTGGATACCTGTTTAACTAGGTATGGACAACTTAACCAGTAAGTAGTAGGAAAAACCCCATACTTATCACTAAAAGGATCTGTAATTATTACAGCAGGCTTATTGAACGGACAATATTTAGCTATTCCAATTAGATTATGAGGTTCCCTTCCCAGTTGAAATTTAATAATAAACCTTAATTTTGGATCTACCTTTTGCATTTATATATCACCCCATAAAAAAAACACCCTCTTTTTAAGGATGTTTTTTTATATCTATATTATTTAACGCTTATAACCACCGCGCTTTGCTTCCCGGTTTTTTATATCCTGCTGTCTTTCACTGCTCTGTTTTAGAAACTTATCCATTCTTTCTTCAAAAGACATTTTGGGAGCGTTGTCTTTTCGATCCGCAGGATCTTTCAACTGTTTAATAGATAAACCTATCTTCCCATCATCATCAATGTTAATAACCTTTACCTTAACTTCTTCGTCTCTCTTTAGATAATTACTTATGTCCTTTACATAATTATTAGCAACTTCTGAAATATGAACAAGTCCTGTATCGCCTTCCGGTAATTCAATAAAAGCACCAAAATTAGTAATACCTGTTACTGTTCCTTCTACTATGTCACCAACCTGGATGGACATGCTAAAAAAATCCTCCTTAAATATTTTAATAGTGATTCTATTATACCTGACATATCTTATTCTGTCAAATGTACTTCCCCTAATAACCCTAAAAAATTTAATTATAACTTTAAACTAAGTGAAATTCTCTTCCTTTGTTTATCTACATCCAGGACTTTCACATGAATTATATCACCTATCTGTACCACATCCCGTGGGTCTTCTACATAATTATAACTTAATTCTGATATATGAGCCAGTCCATCTTCTTTAACTCCTATATCAATAAAAGCCCCAAAATCAACTACATTGCGTACAGTTCCCTGTAAAATCATATCTTTTTTTAAATCTTCAAGCTGTAAAACATCTTCCCGAAATATTGGCCTGGGTAATTCATCCCGGGGATCACGACCTGGTTTTTTTAAAGCCTCTATAATATCCTGTAAAGTTGGGATGCCCAGATCAAGATCTTCAGCCTTCTCTTTCACAGACAGATACTTAAGTTCCCTTCTTAATTCAGTGATTTTTTCATTTTCTAGTAAATCCCCCGTTTTATAACCCATACCGGCCAGTAATTTCTCTGTTTCAGGATAGGATTCGGGATGTATGGGGGTTACAGCCAAGGGATCATCATCTGCATATATCCTAATAAATCCGGCGGCCTGTTTGAATGTTTTGGGGCCCAGACGGTAGACTTCTTTTAATTCTTTGCGGGATTTAAATCCATTATTCTCTTCTCTGTATTTTAATATATTATCGGCAACACCACTATTAATACCTGCTACATATTGAAGAAGAGAAGGAGATGCGGTATTTACATCAACACCTACATAATTAACAACAGATACAACCACATTGGCCAGTGATTCCTGTAACCTGTTTTCATTTATATCATGCTGATAAAGTCCAACTCCAATATGATGTGGACTTATTTTAACCAATTCTGCCAGTGGATCCTGTAGACGGCGAGCAATCGACACTGCACCTCTCATAGCAACATCCAAATCGGGAAATTCATCTCTAGCTACTTTTGAAGCAGAATATACTGAAGCCCCTGCTTCATTAACAATAATATAACTAGCGTCTATTTGTTGATCATCAATAACATCTGCAACAATTAATTCTGTCTCCCGGGAAGCAGTACCATTACCAATAGCAATTGCATCAACATTATTATTTATAATTAATTTTCCAATAATATCTTTTGCTTCCTTCACTTTTTTCTGAGGAGGATGAGGATATATAGTATCTGTAGTTAATAATTTTCCTCTTTTATCTACCACACAAACTTTACACCCGCTTCTAAAACCGGGGTCTATACCCATAACTACATTTTCCTTAAGCGGCGGTTGTAATAGTAATGACCTCAGATTATCTCCAAAAACATCAACAGCATGGGCTTCCGCCTTATCTGTCAGTTTATTTCTAACTTCTCTTTCTATTGCTGGACCAATTAACCTTTTATAAGAATCTTCAATAGCATTCTCTATATGATCTTCAAATATAGAAGATCCAGTTATAATCTTATCCTTGATTAAAGATAAAATATATTTCTCAGGAACTCTTAAATGTACAGAAATTACCTCTTCTTTTTCTCCCCGATTGATAGCCAGAATTCTGTGAGGAGGTATTTTTCGGACTGATTCTTTATAATCATAATAAAGTTTGTATTTTTTTTCTTGATCAAGACTTTCATCTTTTACTTCACTGTGTATTATACCTTTAGCAAAGCTAAGCTCACGCACTTTTTTTCTTATATTAGCACTATCAGATACCCATTCAGCAATAATATCTCGGCCCCCCTCAAAAACATCGGCAGCCGTTTCCAATTCTTGCTCTGAATCTATATAATCTTCTGCTATCTCTATTTTATTACCTTTTTCTAAATCTTGATTCCACATAATTTTAGCTAATGGTTCAAGACCCCTGGCTTTCGCTTTCGTAGCTTTGGTCTGCCTCTTCTGTTTATAAGGACGATAAAGGTCTTCAACTTCCTGCAAAATTTGAGCATTTTTAATTTTCTCTTCCAGTTCAGCTGTTAATTTATCCTGTTCATCTATGAGCCGTATTACCTCATCTTTTCTTTCTGCTAGATTTCTTAAATACTGCACCCTATCTTCAATATTCCTTATTTCCTCTTCATTCAAACCCCCTGTTGCTTCTTTTCGATAGCGAGCAATAAAGGGAACAGTATTCCCATCATCCAGGAGATTAACTGTAGATTTAACCTGCTTTTTATTCAAATTAAATTCATCAGCAATAATCTTATGGAGATTATACTCCATCCATTTTCACCAGCCTTTTAATCATTGTTTTCCTTATCTTTTTCTTTATCTTTTTCTACCGGAATCAGTAATACTTCACCCGGTTTAACCAGCCCCAATTTTCTGCGAGCTATTTTTTCTATGTATTCCAGATCATTCAAATTTTTTAATTCTTTTTTTAAATCCCTATTTTTATTCTCAGCTTCATCAATTTTTTCTGAGAAAACTTCTATCCTATTCTCTAAAGAATTAATTTTTTTACAGTTAATAAAGAATTTAATACCAATAACTGACATAATAATTATGAATATAACAGTCATGATAATCACTTTATTATTCTTCATAATAACCCTCATTTCCCCGGGCTAAATTTTTTTATCATCTTAAAATAGCAAATTATCCCTGCAAATATAGCTATAATAATATAAAAACGGAAAGCACCCCAGTTAACATATAACAATACACAAAAAGCAGCTATACCTGCTATAATACCTGTCAACAAATCCATTGTATTAAGTAAGAACTTATTTTTTATAGTATTTACAATCTGTTGATAAATATCAAAACACACACCCATTACTATACCAAAAACAAACATGATTATAAAAGTATAAAATTGATTAATAACCATTCCCATGATATCCCCCCTGTTATGTCAAGCATATATATTTTATGCAGGAGATACCAT
>CAYRVO010000136.1:0-4806 GCA_964427565.1 uncultured Halanaerobiales bacterium
ACTGAATATAAGTTTGAGTCTTTTGATATGTTTAATGAAATGACGAGCTCTATACGTGAAGATATTATTAAAAACTTCTTGCAGATAGAAGTGAAAAGAGAAGAAATTAGTTTTACTTCTCAGGCGGGAAAAAACTTAAATTATGAGCATAAAAGTTTTGACAGAAGTAAAAAACAAAGTAATAAAAAAAGGACTAATAAGAAACAGACGGCAAAAAGGCAACCGATTGTAAAACCAGACAAACCCGGTCGTAATGACCCCTGTCCCTGTGGTAGTGGCAAAAAGTACAAAAATTGTTGTGGGAGATGATAAGGTGTTGAATGAAAATTATGAAGATAAACTTATAAATTTAAGAAAGAGAGTTGAAGATTTGAGGGATTTACTTTGACTGGGATAATTTGATTATTGAAAAGGAAGAACTGGAGCAGAAGATGACTGGTTCTAATTTTTGGGATGATAATAATATAGCCCGTAAAACTGCTCAGCGACTTGATAAAATCAAAAATATTTTGATCCAGATTAGAAATTTTGAAGATAAATTAGAAGAGACAGAATTATTTATAGAAATGGGCAGAGAAGATGATGACCAGGAAGCATTAACAGAGGTTGAAAAAAATCTAAATTCATTAGAAAAATCTATTGAGATTATGGAAACCAGACAGAAACTAAATGGTAGGTATGATATTAAAAATGCTATATTAGCTATTCATCCTGGAGCTGGTGGTACTGAATCACAGGATTGGGCAGAAATGTTGTTCAGGATGTATACCCGTTGGGCGGAAAAAGAAGATTATCATGTGCAGATTCTGGATATGCTTAATGGTGAAGAAGCAGGTATAAAAAGGGTTACTATTTTAATAGAAGGTGAATATTCTTACGGTTATCTTAAAGGTGAGAGTGGTGTCCATCGTCTGGTCAGGATATCTCCTTTTGATTCATCAGGAAGAAGGCATACTTCTTTTGCTTCTGTTGATATTTTGCCGGAACTTGATGATGATATAGAGGTTGAAATAGAGGAATCAAATTTAAAAATCGAGACATATAGAGCAAGTGGTGCTGGTGGACAGCATGTTAATAAAACAGATTCTGCTGTACGGATAACTCATTTACCGACAGGTACTGTGGTACAATGTCAGAATGAAAGATCACAGCATAAAAATAAGAAAATGGCTATGAAAATATTGCAATCACGATTACTGGAAATGAAAGAAGAAGCCCAGGCAGAAAAAATACAAGAATTAAGAGGTAATCATAAGGAAATTGCCTGGGGTAGTCAGATTCGTTCCTATGTATTTCATCCCTATAATATGATAAAAGATCACCGAACAAATGTAGAGGAAGGTAATGTGGGAAAAGTTATGGATGGAGAGCTAGATGAATTTATTGAGGCTTATTTAAAAATGAATGGTAAAAGGAGTAAAAATGAAGGGTAAATATAAAATAATTTTATTTATCATATTATTGCTTTATCTGGTTACAAAGATATTTTTGCCAGTAGTTGCAGAACGAGAAATAAAACAAAATATTGTTAAAAATGTTGATGATGTTCAAGTGCTGGAAGTTGATGCAGATTCTTTTCCAGTATGGGAGATATTGTTAAGCAGAATAGATCGCGTAGAAGTTAAAGCAAGTAATCTAGTTGTAGACAACTTGTGTATAAATTCATTTATTACTAAACACAGGAATCTATATATAGAAGATAAAAAAATTAAAGGTGAGAATACTGATTTAAAGTTAGTAATTACTGAACAGGCCTTAAATGAATATATATCTAAAAAGTACCCGGGGTTAAATAAATTTCATATTAAATTTATGTCCCAACAAGCCTATTTAAGTGGGCAAGTTAATTTTTTTAATAAAAAAGTAAATATTCAATTAGCAGGTAAATTTAATGTTCAAGAAAAAAATATTATTAATTTTGAGCCGCTGAATTTAAAAATTGAAAAACTTGAGATACCCGGTGATTTAATAAAGAAATTTATTGAAGATACCGGTTTTGTAATAGATTTAAATAACCTGAATATCTCGCTAAATGTAGAGAAAATTAAAATAGATTCTTCCCGGATATATTTATTGGGAGGAATATATACAGGGAAGGCGGGTTTACAATGAAAAACAAAATATTATTAGTTTTAATAATAATTGCAGTGATTTTTTCTGTATTGAGTATTATTCCCCGATATAATATTGAAAACAATAATAAAAATGTAGAACTAATTATTGATAATGAAAATCTCACTAAGTTAGCTAACAAAATTGATAAAAGTAGGGATAATATTCTTATATCTTTACAAAGAAATGGTTTAACAGGGGTTGCAGTTTACTGTGATTCTATTAAAAAATTAATAAGTGATAAAGATGCCCGTCTTATTACCGGTAATGAATTAGAAAGAATCGGTTTATTAACTTCAAACATAAATCCCTTATATCAAGATTTTTCCTTTCAGAAGGATTCAGCTTTTCTTATTATTAGTGATAAAAATATTAAAAAACGGGTATTGTCAATATTACCTACCTGGTCAAAAGAATATGAAATAAAATATCGAGAAAAGAATGATAAATTAATAATTTATTTTAAAAAATGGAAAGATAAATATTTAGATTTGGCTATTGGGTTTAATAAAAAGTACATTAATAATATTAAAAACATTGATTTGCAAGTCGTTCCCCGCCCTGATAACAATATTAAAGGTTATAATCAATTTGAATTTATCAATAAATCTAATTTTAAATTATTGATTTTTTCCGGATCTGAAGTTTTAGGTTATAAAGATAATCTAAAAAATACTGCTCAAATAATGAATAATAATAAAATAAAATTTGGAAAGATAGAGTCATTTATTGCCAAACAGTCAGGTAGTGATAGGATTGCTCGATTATTAAATTATAATTTAGTTAGGGTTCACAGTGTTCAGCAACAGGAAATGGATAAATATAATACTAAAAAACTTATAGACCGCTATTTAAGGGCTGTAAGAGAAAGAAATGTTAGAATACTATATTTAAAACCATTCCTGGAAGGAGAAAAGGATAAATTATTAAAAAAGAATTTGGAATTCATTAAAATGTTAACAGCTGAATTAAAAGCTGAAGGATTTAATAAAGCTGAGGCTGAGCCCTATCAGTATTTTAACACGCCAGTATTTTATTTATTATTAATAAGTACAGGTATATTTGCTGGTGGTATATTTTTACTGGAAAAGTTACTGAGCAGAAGACTGAGATTATGGTTCTGGATTATAATGTTGTCGTTTATATGTGTTGAAGTTATATTAATAACTAGTGGAAATATTATTTTATTACGCCAGTTGTTGGCTCTGGGAAGCAGTATAATTTTTCCGACTTTGGCTATAATAATTGCCCTGGATAAATCTCGGTCACAAAGATGGATATTTTCTTTTTCACAGGCCATTGGTATTTCTTTACTGGGGTCTTTATTTCTGGTAGCGAGTTTATCAGAATTAAGTTTTATAGTCAAAGTAAATCAGTTCAGGGGTGTTAAGTTATCTTTCATATTGCCTTTACTTCTGGTTTCTTATTATTATTATAAAAAATATCTATGTGAAAGCGAAGATAACAATATATATAATCTGACAAAAAGTTTTCTGGAGACAAAAATTAAGATTAAGCACTTGCTTTTATTATTATTGCTTATAATAGGTGGTATTATATATATTGGTAGAACAGGTAATTATCCTCTTTTACCTGTTCCGGCCTGGGAAATTATTTTAAGGGATGTACTGGAAAAATATTTATATGTAAGGCCGCGTTTTAAAGCCTTTTTATTTGGCCATCCATTTCTGATAATGGTCCTAGCTCTTATGGGAAGTAGTAAACAACTCATTACTTATTTATTTTTATTGTTAGCGACTGTAGGTCAAATTACAATACTAAATACATTTTCTCATACACATACAGCATTGAAAATATCTCTAATCAGATTTGCTAATGGTATTTGGCTTGGTCTAGCTGTTGCTATAATATTATTGGTTATTTTAAAATTTTTGGATACTTTAAAGGTGAAGTTAAATGACTAAACTGGTAATCTCAGGATATTATGGTTTTGAGAATATTGGTGATGAAGCAGTTTTAGCAGGATGTATAAGAAGTTTACGTGAGATTGAAAATGATATAGATATTACTGTTTTATCTAATGATCCGAAAACTACTGAAGATAGGTATAATGTTAATGCAGTTGCCAGAAATGATATAAAGAAAGTAGTTAAGACACTTGCTAATAGTGATCTATTTTTAAGTGGTGGAGGGAGTTTGCTTCAGGATATTGTTGGTTGGAAAAGTATACCTTATTATACAGGACAGATTTTACTTGCTAATTTTCTGGGTAATAAAACAGTATTTTATGCTCAGGGTATAGGTCCTGTCAATAGTTATATTAATAAAAAAATTATAAAATGGGTAGGTAATAGAACTAATCTTATAACACTCAGAGATGAAAAATCAAGTGAATTATTATCAAAATATGGGATTGATAGACGGCTTATAAACGTTTATGCAGATCCTGTTTTTGCGCTTCAGCCAGAGTTTAAAGATAATTACTTCAAGGGTAAAAAACCGGCTGTTGGTATAGTAATTCGTCCCTGGAAGAATAACGGCCATTTAAAATACCTTGTTGAAAGTATAGAACATATAACAGCTAATATGTCAGCCAGAGTAATAATTATTCCTTTCCATTATTATCAAGATCGTAAAATTTCCTTGCAGTTAAAGGAACAACTTAAATGTGAAGCTATTGTACTTAAAGAAAAATATACACCTAAAGAAATGATAAATATATTTGCCTGTCTT
>CAYRVO010000137.1:0-4805 GCA_964427565.1 uncultured Halanaerobiales bacterium
TTTAACAATAGGTAAACCCAACCCACTTCCTTCATTTGGTCTACTTAACGAACTGTTAGCTTGCTCAAATTTAGTAAATATAGTTTCTTGTTTATCTTCTGCTATCCCTGCACCTGTATCTTTTTCAGCTTTTTATTCTTATAATTAAGACTCTTTTTTATATTTCTTTTTTCTGTGATGTTTATACATATTTGAATAAAACCATATATCTTATTATCGTATTTAAAAGGATATGAACGAGCTAATTTTATATTACCATTCGGTAGTTTAACTTCAGCTGATTCTAGTTTGCCTGTCTGTTTAGATCTATAAACCGGACAATTATTGATAGGTCTATTTAAATTAAATAATGCTTTATAACAAGGTTGGTTATAAAACTCTTCTTCTGTTATATCATATTTATCAAGAAAATAATTTTCTTTATTGGTCCAAACAGTTTTTAGTTCTGCATCTCTTATAAAAATTATATCAAAAAATTTATCATGAATTTTATAAAAATCCAGTCAATCCATATCGTGTTTTTCAAAAAAATCAATTACTCTATGAAAAGATACCATCAAAATCACTCCTTAACTATATTTGACAGTATTTCACTTTATAAAATCTTTTACAAGTATATATAAGTACTTTGTTATTAATTTATATTATATAATGCTAACACAAATCCTGCTATTTTATAGTATTTTTATTACTTTTTATACTATTGTCATAAATAATAAAATCTATTACTAACAAACAAATCTTTGTCGTTTTTATGGATACCTTTATCTAAATAGATTATGACCCAAATAATTTATCTTTGCTAATTATTCTATTACTATTTATAATAATCTATATCCTATGAAAATAAAAAACAGTAAGCTAAAATTTAACTTACTGCAAAGTTATATATTTTATATTCCATATACCTTATGCACTCTCTTTATTTGATTCCTCTTAAACATTTTTTATTCACAGGGAAATGATAATAAGAATTCCCTGATAGAATTTAGAATGACTGACTGCTGTTTTTCTCTGCTAATAGAAGCTTGTTTATCTCCAGATTGAAAACCATACCAGCCAAACTGAGAATGATTACCTCCTTCAATTTTCACCCACTGCGTATTTTGAGAAAGAAATTCTTTGGATTCATTAATCTTTGTCATTGAAGTTATACCATCTTTATCACCATATATAGAAAGGACCTTTACTCTTTTGTTTGATAAATCATTATTTTCTGCCGGATAGGAAGCAAGTAATATCAAACCTGAAATTTTATTTATATTGTTGTAAGTATATCTTGCAGCCATAGCTCCCCCCAGGGAATGTCCTCCCATAATCCATCTTTCTATGCTGAGTTCTTTGTTAATTATCTCATCCGCACTATTTACAGCAAGCACAGCCAGGTTTAAGGGCATAGGTACTATAACCACAAGATAACCTGATTTAGCTATTTCCTTAGCTAATGGTGCATAAGACTTGGGTTTAACTTTAGCTCCTGGATAAAATATAAGCCCAGTATCCATTTCTTTATTTGTAGGTTTAAATACCAACCACTCCTTATCAATGACCCCAATTTGATCCTCAACTTCAAAAACTTTTTCTACACTATCCATAGGTTTGTAGGGTTTTAAATACCAGCCCAGAGTTAATATTACTATTATAATAATTCCAATTCCTATTTTATATCTTCTTTCCATATCTTTAACTCCTTAAAATTTTTCATATAAACACAATTATTAATCTTAAATCCTCACAAAATAAAAAATATAAAGTAGCCAAAGCCAAACCTGCTTAAAGTAAAAACCATATCGATGCAAATATTTCTCACTTACTATTTTTTGAAGTTATTTACTGTTCCCTTAGCTAAAATTACCTAAAATATTTTAGGTAATTGGAATATCTGTCTTTAATTTAAAACTACAGGACCATCTGTCACAGGTGAAGAAATATTTGGAATAACTAATGTTAAAAAGAAAATATAATTGATGAAGAAATAAATTAGATTTATTATATTATTTATTGTAGTAGTCCCTTCCTTCCTGTTTTTTCTGATCCCTTCATTGTGCAAATGCATCCATCCCTTGTCCAGCAAAGCACAAATTTAAAAGGAATATTTAAATCTTTCCCCAGAACCTGATAAATATCTCTAAGAATAAACTTCTTAGAGTCTTCAGTTAATTTTTCAAAGCCTGGGATGATATTTTTTTGCCAGATCCTATAGGATGCATATCCCATTAAAGCATATAATATTGTCCATGCTGGACCAAATATCCACCCAGGGGGAGCAAAATTTGGTATTTCAAGTCTACTTTTTTCTTAATCCAATGGGTATTTCCTTATCTAACAAACCACAAATTTAAAAAGAGCATTTAAGCCCTTTACCAGTACTTGGTAGACATCTTTAACAATTTTATGTGCTAATTCCAAATTCCACCACCATGCCTCCCTTTTATCTGCTCTGTTCTTTGTTCTCATACATTATTTGGTCGGCTTTATTAAAAGCATTATTTAAATCTTCATCTCTTTTTTCCTTAGTTGCAAATCCTAAAGATATACTTAAAGGTTTGGGTAAATTACTTGTCCTATTATATTGATTAAACTTATTTTGAATTCGTTCACATAATTCCTTAGCCAAGCTAGTATTAGTTCCTGGAAGTATAATAGCAAATTCATCTCCACCTATCCTGGCCACAACATCACCCGATCTTGTAACAGAATTTATTGTTTCTGCAGCTTTCTTTATATATCTATCTCCCATTTTATGCCCATAATTATCATTAATATCTTTAAGTCCATCCATATCGCCAATTATTATGCTAATGGGTAATCTTCTAGTTTCATTTAATCTTCCCATTTCATTTTCAAAATATCTCCTGTTATATAATCCTGTCATTTCATCATGAAAAGATAAATATTTTATTTCGGCTTCTTTTTCTTTTCTTTTACTTATATCATTATATACTGCATAAACTCCTAACTGTCCATCTGCTAATTTAATGGGGAATCCATGAAGAGAAATATCAATTTTTTTACCTTTTTTGGTTTTTCTGATAGTCTCAGCTGTTATTGACCTACCATTTTTTACTTGTTCTGCATAATAGTATCCTTCTTTTTTGTACTCTTCTGGAGTAATTAAATCATCCACATTCTTCCCTTTAATATCGCTTTCTTTGTAACCAAATATTTCTTCGAATTCTTTATTAGCCCTTAAAACATAGTAATCATTATCTAATAAAACTATTCCTTCTATCGAATTTTTAAATAATTGTTCAAAATATGCCTTCTGTTTTTTAAGTATATCTTCTGTTTTTTTTCTATCTGTAATGTTTCTGATTGTAGCTAAAACTTCTTTGCTACTGTCACCTACTGTATTTAAAACAACAAAGTGAGCTTCAAAATATTTCTTCCCTTTTTTAAAGTCCAGTTTATATTCAAAAGTCTGAAATTTGTTTTCTTTAATAGCTAAAGATGAATATTTATTATATTTATCTATAACATTCTTAGGCAGTACTTTATCAATATTTGTACCGATAAGTTCCTCTTTTGGTGCTACTAAGTCTTCTGGTCTAGAAGTCCATATATCAAGATAATTACATTCTTTGTCAAACAAAATAATCAAATCAGGAATAGTACTAATAATTGACTTAAGGTAATTCCTGTTTTTCCTTAAAGCTTGCTCCAGCCGATAATGCTCAGTAATATCTTCAACAGAACATATAACATTTTCTACCTGGCCCTTATTATTTAAATTGGGGGTCTTGGTAATTGAAAGTAATCGTTTTTCACTATTATTATTTTTTACCCATTCTTTAGTTTTTATTTTCTTCTTCTTTTCAAAAACTTCTTTATTCTTTTCAATACAAATTTCAGCTTTTTCCTTGTTAAGAAATTCATAAATACTCTTATTTTCAATTTCTTCTCTACTTTTCCCTAAAAAATCAGCATGAGCTTTATTAACACTTCCATATGTTTCAATATCTTTTAAATACCAGATCTGAGTATTAATATTTTCAAGTAATATTTCTTTTTCTTTTATATTATTATATAATTTTTTATTAAGACTGTTTTTACTAAAAACCAGTTCAATATTATTTTGCAATTCCTGTTTATTAAAAGGTTTACTTAAATAAATATATGCTCCTAATTTATCTAAATTACAATTATTTATATTTTTTTCCATACTTGTAAGAAAAATAATAGGAATATTAATTTTAGAAGTTATTTTTTTAGCTACTTCATAACCATCTAAATCTCCTTTAAGAATAATATCAACAATCATTAAATCTACTTTATTTTTTTTATTTATAACATAATCGACTGCTTCTTCTCCATAAGAAAAAATAACCGAAATATTATAACCTAATTCAGATACTAATGTTCTGATTTTTTCTTGATGCAGTTTAGTATCTTCAACGACTATAATATTTTTCATATAGCTTCACCCCAGTTTCCAAAAAGCTTAATTCTCAGTATATTTAATTATATTCTATCATAATCAGAAAAACAAATATTCTCTGCTGTAAAGTCTATAAACTATTTCCTTTACAGCTTCAATACCCTTTTTGTAAATATATCTACAACTTTAGGTGAAAATTGTTTGCCTTTATTATCTATAATCTCCTGTATAGCTTTATCTTTAGATAATGGATCACGATAGGCCCTTTTTGATGTCATTGCATCCCAGGCATCAGCTACTGCTAATATCTGAGAAATCAACGGTATTTTATTACCTTTAATTCCATCTGGATACCCACTACCATCCCACCTCTCATGATGATGTAATACATATTTAGCAATGTGTTTAAGAGAATCTGATTTGCTCA
>CAYRVO010000138.1:0-4805 GCA_964427565.1 uncultured Halanaerobiales bacterium
TTTTCAACTAATCTTCTTGATACTTTAGCCATTTTTTTAATTCCTCCCTTTTAAATAGATTATTCTTAATATTATTGATATTCTATATAAAAATACAAAATCCTTTAAAAATAGAGATATTTAAGAAAAATATTAAAATTTTGAATATACTATACAATTACAGGTTGGGATTTTAGTAAAACAATTTTTGGCAGATCCAACAAAACTGTGGAAGAATTCAGTTTTGCTATGATTTATCTTGATCTAGAAATGGTCGAACTGGAATCAAAATAAGGAATAAGACAAATTGTATATTAATACTAGATTGCTAATATTTAAATATTAGCGGTTATTTTATTGATTAATTTAAATAGCGGGTTTATAATAGAAAGGAAGGAGGATTAATGTATGGAGCAATTAGCAAAAGTATTGCATAATAATGGAGATAAAGCTTTAGTAAAGATAGAGCGTCAGTCTGCCTGTCAGGAATGTCACCGCGAATGTTTGCTGGCAGTAAATGAACATGAAGTGAAGGATATGGAAGTTGAAGTAGATAATCCTGTACAGGCAAAAGCAGGTCAGACTGTTAAAATAGAGATGAATGAAGCAAACCTGGTAATGGCTTCATTAATAGTATATATATTGCCTATTCTTGGTATGATAACAGGTTATTTTTTAGGTTCCTGGATTGGTTCCCGATTTTTACTATTATCGGCAAATACCAGTGGTATTATAGGATCTTTTATACTTTTTTTTCTAGTTTTTCTTATGGTTAGAATGATTGACTTAAGATTAAAAGATAATAAAGGGTATCATCCCCAGATTACAAAAGTTATAATATGAATTATAAAGGGTGGTTAAGTGCAAGAAGATAAAATAATAAGTCAGGATATTTCAACAAGAAAAAAAATATTAGAACTGGCCTGGCCGGTTATTATTGAGCAATCACTTGCTACTGTAACTCATATTGTAGATATGATGATGGTGGGGAGACTGGGAGCAGCCTCTGTTACGGCTATTGGTCTTACTTTTCAACCCATGTTATTTGCTCAGGCTATAGGGTCAGCATTGAGTGTGGGGACAACTGCACTTGTAGCCCGTTTTACAGGGGCCAGTAATAATAAAGATGCAGGCCGGGTTTTACAGCAGTCTTTATTATCAGCAATAGTATTTAGTTTGGTCGGTGGTCTTATATTTTTATATTTTGCTGAAAATATTATTACTCTCATGGGAGCAGAAAAAGAGGTAATAGAAAAGGGAACTTCTTATTTACAGCTGATAATACCGGGCTTTATTTTTATGTTTGTTTCTTTTATTATAACAGCTGCTCTCAGGGGAGCAGGAGATACCCAGACTCCTATGAAAGTAAATATAGTAATAAATATTCTTAATGTCATAGGCAATTATATACTGATTTTTGGTTCTTTGGGGGCACCAGCTCTGGGTTTAAGAGGGGCAGCTATTGCCACAAGTATTGCCCGTTTACTGGGAGCGATTATTCTTTTTATAATTATATTTAGAGAAAAAAGTATAATAACAGTTGTCAGGAAAAATTTTTTTCTGCCCAATTTTAAGTTGTTAAGAAGGGTATTGAAAATAGGATTACCAACCGCTATGGAACAGATGGTAATGCGTGTTGCTCAGATTTTTTATGTCCGCGTTGTAGCAGGATTGGGTACAGTAGCCTTTGCAGCTCATCAAATTTCTATTAGTGCAGAATCAATTTCATATATGCCGGGTTTTGGAATAGCAGTGGCAGCAACAACAATGGTAGGACAAAATCTGGGGGCTGACCAGCCGGAAAAGGCAGAAAAAAGTAGTTATGAAGCCTGGAAGATTGGTTCCCTTATAATGGGTTGTATGGCTTTAGTTTTTTTATTAATCCCAGAATTGTTGATAAAACTATACACAGATAATCCTGAAATTATCAGGCTGGGTGCACGTAATTTGCGTATAATAGCTTTTTCTCAACTACCGATGGGTACTCAATTTATATTTGCTGGTTCACTCCGTGGGGCTGGAGATACGCGCTGGGTATTTTATAGTACAGCTATATCCAGCTGGATAGGTAGATTTTCTATGGCTTATATATTTATAAATTTCTTTCACTGGGGCTTGACTGGAGCCTGGATAGCAATGGTTATTGACTGGGTGATGAGAAGTAGTATAGTTTTATATCGCTTCCGCCAGGGTAAATGGAAAAAAATAAAAGTTTAAGGAAAAGGAGGGATAACATGTCCTGTTTTCTAATAGGTATTGCAGGCGGTACTGCTTCTGGTAAAACAACACTGGCCCGGATACTTAAAAATAGTTTTTGTAATAAAGTTTCTATTTTAAAGCATGATTATTATTATTATGATAAAAGCTATTTCGATGTTCCAGAAAAGAAAATAAATTTTGATCATCCCGATGCTTTTGAAACAAAGTTACTGGTTAAACATTTAAATATGTTAAATCAGGGTAAGAGTATTTTAAGACCGGTCTATTCCTATAAAACAAACCAACGTCTGTCAGAAAAGAAAGAGGTAAATCCCTCACCCATAATTATAGTAGAAGGTATATTAATATTTCATTATCCAGAACTGCGTAAGATGTTTGATTTGAAAATATATATTGATACAGATGCTGATATAAGGTTAATGAGAAGGATAATAAGAGATATGAATGAGAGAGAGAGATCTTTTACTTCCATAAAAAAACAGTATCTATCTACTGTTAAGCCGATGCATGAACAGTTTGTGGAACCCTCAAAAAGCAAAGCGGATATTATAATTCCCAATGGTGGTCTTAATGAAATAGCCAATGATTTAATTATTAAAAAAATAAAATCGCAATTATTTGATTAAACCACAGGCCAGTCTTTTGCCTGCATTTCCTGAAGGTTGTGTTCTGTAATCATCGGGATTTTCATGGATTATGACCGATTTGCCTGTTAGATCATCAGGTTTAAACTTATCACTAAAGAAAGTCACTTTACAATTCCCATTTTTATGGATATGAAAACCATGTGGTCCAATCGGTTCCTGGTTTTCATTAGCTTTTTGGTATGGTGGTAAAATCTACTATATCGACACTTACCTTTGTACCCCTTGGTACATCTTCAAAAATTACTATACCTTTTATTCCTGGAGCCAGGGGACCACCCCGCATATGAGCTTTAGCTTTTCTTTTAACTGATTTAGGCCACAGTTTAAAATTCATAGATTTCATCCTTTCTATACTTATTTAAAATTTAAAAAATTTTAGATAAATTCTTTTCAGATTAAATTTTAAATTTTTATTCAACAAAATTCTTGACAAAAAATTGGCAAGTTATTCAATCTAACCTTTTTGTTTTACCTATATAATATGATAAAAAAATTCAGGTGTTAGTAGAGAAATCTAAATAAAAAGAAGGAAAATAATGGTAAATGTAGAATAATATAACATAAGTAGATAATAAACTAATAATGTTAGCAAAATGTAAGTTGAGGAACCTGGTTCTTATTAAGTCGGGAATGATGTCAACTGTATATATTAACTAATCATATTATATGAGGAGGTAAAATAATTGTTTGCTAAAAAAGAGCATATTTTTATTGTAATTATTGTTGCTTTGATAATTATTGCCGGGAGTGGATTATTAATCTGGCAAACTATAAGGCAGAATAGAATAGTTACAGGTGGGTTAGAGGATAGTTCAGATTCATTGTCAGTGGATGATAATTCACTTAGAAAAGATGAGAAAAACCAGCAGAAAGAAAATATATATGTTCATATTACCGGGGCTGTAAAAAAATGCGGAGTATATAAACTGGAGAAGGGAGCCAGGGTTGTTGATGTTTTGCAGGCAGCCGGAGGAGGGAGTAAAGAAGCAGTATTAGAAAAAATAAATTTAGCTGCCCGTGTTTATGATGGGGACCAAATTTATATACCGGATAAGAATGATTCAGTTGCCCAAACTAAGATAATTGATAGTAAGGAAAAACAAAAAAATATTAATAATTCTGAGAATTCAACTATAAATACTGATAAAATAAATATAAATAGGGCCAGCAAAAGTCAACTTGAAAAATTGCCGGGCATAGGACCCAGTAAAGCCGAAAAGATAATTGCTTATAGAAATGATATTGGAAAATTTAAAGATTATCAAGAATTACTTCTGGTTAAGGGAATAGGTGAAAAGACACTGGAGAATATAAAGGAAGAGTTGAGTTTGAAGTGAATTTTGTAGATCGTCCTCTTTTTTGGGCTGCACTACTTTTTATGATCGGTATTACAGGGGGCTATTATTTTGATAATTACCCGTATTATGTGATTTTAACCTTTTTACTTTTTGTAATATTTGTTTTTTGGTTAATTAATAGATTTACTTTAATTATTGTGTTAATATTAATTGTAATATCTGGATTTTCACTAATGTTTATCCAGGAATATAGATATATATCAGGGCATGCAATTAATAACTGGAATGGAAAAGGTGAATGTAGAGTAAAAGGAGAGGTAAGAGAAGATCTGGAATCTTTAACAGATAATTATATTTATTTGCAACCGGAAAGGATTAATGCTAAAGTTGTTAAATATGGCTTGATTCAGCTCAATAAAAAATATATTCCTCATGGTTTTAAAAATGGACAGGTAGTAACCATTAATTTGATATTAAGAGCCCCCGAAATAGTTAAGAATCCCGGGGGATTTTCTTACAGGAACTACCTAAAGAAAAAGGGCATATATAGTATAGGCTATTATAATAAGAACATACATAAAGATAATTATCACTTAAATTGTTATCGGCAACATCCAGCCAAAAATTTTCTATTAAATTTAAAAAGAAAATTAATATATCT
>CAYRVO010000139.1:0-4799 GCA_964427565.1 uncultured Halanaerobiales bacterium
TAATGACTAAAATATTCTTAATTTGTCTATTAATGTAAAAAATGGGGAAATTCTATTTAAAAAAACACTTGACGTTTTAGATTAATATATTATAATATGTATAAGAAGTTATAAGAAGATTAGAGTGGTAGAGAAAGGGGGAAACAAAGATATGAAAAATAATGAACGTATTAAAAAAGTTTTAAAAGAGACCGAAATTTTACAATCACCAGGAAAACTTATATCTACTTCTGAGTCCACCACTCTCCATTATTATGTTCTTGCTGAGCCTGCGTATCTAGATGTATTTGAAAATGAAGGTCCGGAGACTAAAGTTCGGGAAGGTGAAATAACCTGGGATAAACCCAAATTACTTACTCCTGAATATATTTTAAAAATGGAAGGTTTTAGTGATGAAGCAAGAGATGCCCTTAGATTATTGGCTGGAGAACACCCCGATCTTGCCGGGTTACTATATAAAATGAAATATAAAAAGAATTATGTGACAACATCAACTGTATCTAAAAATATTGATAGAACATTTCAGAGAATAAAAAAGGAAATAAAAGAGTCCGGGAATGATTTATCTGTGGTAATTAAAGGTGTTGATGAACTTTGGGATGTTTCACTGATGAAATTCGTACAAAAATTTATATTAAAGAGTGCCTATAAATCACAGTTACCTGATTATAATCGTAAAGGTATGATCAGGAAAGATGATTCAGGTACTGCTGTTGTTACCCGTAATTTGCAGGGTTTACCCATTGCTGCCCGGGAAGAGATAGAAAAAATGTTTAGTGAGGTAAAAAATGGTGGGATGAAGCCTGCTCAATTGAAGAAGGAACTTGATCGTTGGGGAGTTTTTAACGCATATCAGGATAGGTTTTTTGACTTATTTCGAAAGGAGTGATTAAGTAATGAAAGATATTAAGAGTGCTTATGAAATTGCTATGGAAAAAGCTGAAAAAATCGATTCTGAAGCGGATGAATTTGATAAAACAAGAGAGTTAAAACCACTTCTGGCAAATTTTTTTAAGGATAAGATAAGTACTGAGGATCTATGGGAAAAGTTAAAAGCAGAATATGATTCCGAACATTATGGCTGTGCTCAGGAGATAATTGTCGATTCACTGGGTTTGAGAACAACTGATGAACAGTTGAAAAAAAGGAAAGAAGGTATTCTGGCTATAGAAAGTCTTAAGGAAGAACAGAACAGTTCCCGTATTGAACAATATATGAATAATGTCAGTAAATTAATAAAACAATATGAACAGGAAAGAGAACAGATGGAAGAACAGATTAAACAAAGGATGGAGCAGGATGCTCAGGCCCAGATGAGACCTGTACAGACAGAAGATGGAAGAACAGTAATGAAATTAGAATCCGGTGTTGATAATGATACAAAACAACAATTTAATAAAATGATTGCTCAATTTGAAGAAAAATATAGTATGAAGTTCAATCAATATATAGAAAAATTAAAGCAGAATTTATAGATGCAGATAAAGCCCCAATATACCGGGGCTTTTCTATAATTTATTTTACACTCTTTTTTATTTTTGCAGATTGTATTAGTTAGATTGAAATTACTGAACTCCCGGTTATTGATAAGGATATACTGATGGATAATTTTGATCAGGTTTAAGGAGAACATTATTTAATAGGGGGTATTTATTAATGCAAATAAGATGGCTTGGTAATTCGGCAGTAGAAATTAATGGTGATCGGAAACTGCTCATTGACCCCAATTATCAGATAGAACCCAAGATAGAACCAGATATTATTCTTATTACTCATGAACATAATGATCACATTAATCCCCGGCAAATAAAACAATATTCAGCTGCTGCAGTTTATGCACCATTATCTGTGTTTGAAGATTATGATATTGAAGGAGAAATTGTAAAAAGTGGCCAACAGATTGAGGATTTACTGGATGTTGTAAATATTGATTGTTACAGAGCCCGTTCTTCGGTAGGTTATGTATATAATGGTATCTATCACACAGGTGATGCTTCAAGTTTTCCGGTAGTCAATAAAAATATTAAGTTATTATTTACTGCCTGTTTTCCGAACCTCTATTCTGAATATATTGCTTCCTGTAAAAAAATTGAGCCAGATCTTGTAATTCCCTATCATTATGATATTAATGATAAAAGGGGCAAAAAAGCTGCTCAGGGTTTGGCAGAGAAATTAAATAAAGAAGGAATTAGATCCCAGGCACTTAAAGCGGGTTCAGAAATTATTATTTAACCCGGGAGGTAGAAAAGATGTTAAAAAAATCTGGCTTAACAGTACTGGTGATAGCCATCATAATATTGCTAGGATATGGACTATTTAATTTATTTTCAGTAGTTATTAGTGACCCTGGATTGCCAGTAATAGTTAAAATGGGTCTTATTGCTTTAATTTTGGGATTAATTCTAACATTTCTTGCAGTTCTCAAAGAAAGGATTGAGGATTATAGGCAGGGTAAATAAACTATTAATTTTTATAATTACAATATTTCTTATATTAAATATATCCTTTATAACTAAGGCTCAGGTCCCGCAAAATCGGGTAACTGTATTTATAATTGATACAGATATTGAAGATAGATACCTGCAGGATAATGTTAAAATTGATGATAAGACAAAACACGGTAGCCTGGTAACCTGGATTATAAATCGGGATATAAGTAAAGATAATATAAATATTATTCCTATTGGAGTTGTGGATAATAATGGCAATATACAATATAGCCTTTATCTGGCTGGATTAAAAGAGATTATTGATTATAAAAGGATACATCCCCGACAGCGAATACTGGTAAATATTAGCCTGGGTTTTACAGATAAAATCGGATATGATTATATAAAAGAATTATATGATATGAATGTACAGCTAATAGCAGCTGCCGGTAATAATGATTCCCGACAGCCGGTGTATCCAGCTGGTTTTAGTCGGGAAGTAATTGCTGTGGCCAATGCTACCCGGGAGGGTAAAGCAGATAGTTCAAATTATGGTTTATATGTGGATATATCTGCTCCCGGTAGTCTGGAATATATAGAGAGTATATATTTTCCCGGTCAAAGGTTAAACAGAAAATTTAAGTTTGGGGGTACATCTTTTTCAGCTCCCCGGGTTACAGCTTTATTGGCTTCAATACTCAGCAATGATAGTAATCTGACTATTAAACAGGCAGTAGAAATAATGGAAGAGACTGCCCGGCCTCTCGAGAGTGAGTTATATAAGAAGGGTTTGCTGGGGGCAGGACTTATAAATAAAGATGATGCCCTGGCCAGGGTTGTTGAGAATTATCACCTGCAGAAGTATCTTAAAATATTGGCAATCATTACTATAATAGCAATAATTATATTTATGCTCTGGCAGATATATAAAGTGTTTAGTATCCTTGTTTTTATTCTGCTGACTATAGTTTTATTTCCCCTCCTGGTTATAATTGGGGAAAATATTGATTACTGGCTGCTTAAAGGGGGAAAATATCTACCACAGCTGGGTATTATTACAATTTTAATATACATGATTAATAAGCTATTAATTTTAGCAGTAGGTAAAATTTCTAATCCAGCTATTATTTTAAAATTATTATCTCTACCTTCTCCTGGTTTAAGAGAGTGTGCTAAAAAGAGATTAATTGATATTACAGGGGAAGAAACTGTTCAGATTCTATTAAAAGAAATCAGTAGTACAGGTAATAAAAGTAAAGAAAAGATACTCATAAAAGTGTTAACAAAAATTGATAAGCCACCACTTAAATCTCTTTTCCGTTATGGCTGGCAGAATAATGATCTTAGTGATTTTGTGGCTGCTAAAATTGCTACTGTTAATAATAAGCAACTGCTGATTCAACTTTTACTGGATTATCTACATAAAAATAATTATCAGGCCAGAGAATTGGCGGCAGAGATATTTAGGAAATTAGATCCAGAACTGGTTCTACCGGTCCTGCGACCCTTATTACAGTCGGAATATGAAGTTGATAAGGAAGTAATCCTGCAGATAATTGAATCCTATGGTATCCAGGCCGGGAATGTAATGACAGATGTAAAAAAAGTTTTTCAGGAGAGTAAGGATATGTGGACACGGTATCAGGCAGTAAAAACATTGTATAATATAAGTGATGATAAAGAGAGTATATTATCTTATTTAGAGGATTATGTTTATGATCAACAGCAGCTGGTTAGATTAGAAATAGAAGCATTGTTAAAGTCAGTTCCTGAAGGGGAGTAAAGAAATATTGAGATTTTCACCGTCCTTTAAATGGTCGGGGCTTTCTTGGTTATAAAAAAATGAAAATTCTAAGAGGATATTATTCGATTTTATCGAATATAAATAATAAGCTATCTTAAATATTATATTTTCAAATGACTATAATAGATTGTGCAGATTAATGAAAGACTATCAATTAAGAAAATGAAATTCCGCGAAGGAGGAAAATCATGCTGTATAGTAATAAACCACAGGTAACCGGAAGGGAAATCAAGGAAGATTTAGGCCTGGTTAGGGGTAATACTATAAGAGCGAGACATGTTGGTAAAGATATTATGGCCGGGATGCGGAATATAGTTGGTGGAGAAGTAAAGGAATATACGGGAATGATCAGTGATGCCCGGGAAGAAGCATTAAATAGAATGGCTAGAGAAGCAGAAACACTGGATGCAGATGCAATAGTAAATATCCGTTTTACTACTTCACAGGTAATGGGAGGAGCAGCAGAAATACTGGCTTATGGTACAGCGGTTAAGTTAAAGTAAATTATCATTAACAATAAAATATATTTCTTACAGGTGCCTTTTTAGGAGAATAGGAAAGCAGGT
>CAYRVO010000140.1:0-4789 GCA_964427565.1 uncultured Halanaerobiales bacterium
TAGTTGTTAATTGATTACCCTCAGACTTTTCATTATTCAAATCATGTAAATTCAAGCCAACTTTACCATTAATAGAAATTGAATAGACTCTTTTATTCATTATCATTCCCCTCTCCTTTTACTTCTTCCACTTTTTCATCTTTCCCAAAACCATAAGCAAGTAACATATTCCCAATAATTTTAGAATTATATTTATCAATTAACTCAACTAATTCTTCATAATCTTTAGTACTCAAGTTTGAACGCATTGGGTTTTGGTTATGAAAATTATCTAAACCATTTTCATTATTATAATCAGCCATGAACTCTGATATTTTCGTAATTAGGGTATCTTTATTTAAAGCAGCTCTCCTTATATCTTGCAATAAACCAAATTTTATTTTTTTCTTTTTATTTAAATAAATAGGAACTAAGGTGCTATTCCTGATCGCTTTAGCAAAATTTTTAAAACCTTTATTTTCTAAAATCTTAGAATAGCCACCTCCACCATCATTATCTAATTTAGTCATAATAAATTTGACACTCCTTTTTGTATAGATTTTAGCACTTTTATTATTACCAAGTCTTTGCATGGCTAATAAAGCATGCTGATAATAATAACTTAACAAATAGTCAACTCTTACAGTTGTTAAAAAATTATACAATTCTTGGAAAAGCTTAATATCTTCATTTTTATCATCAATCGGACTTATTAGATCTATAAACTCATTAAATAATCTTTTGAATTCAACTTTATCCTTATCTTCAGCTAATATAACCCAGTTCGGAACATCTAAATCATAGATGTTTTTAATAACATGATTTTGGCCCATATCAACTAAATAAACATTTTTTAACCCTTTTATATAATTCTTAAGAATTGTTCTTCTACGTCTTCTGCTCTTTTTTTTAAAATCTTCTAATTTATCTAATAAATTAATAATGAAATTACTCAAATAAAGAATATTCTGTTTTTCAAGAGTTTCACCAGGATAAAATTTATTAACTAATTTATCATATATGTCATCATAATCTTCTAAAGAAACTTGAATAGGATATACAACAGAATATAACCTATTCCCAGATTGCATACCTTCAAATATAAATGATTTGTAAAATCCAATTAATATTAAGTAAAGCCTCAGCCAATCTTCTGAAGTATTCTTAGGAGCAATATACGTATCTGAAGATATATCACTAAAATTCAAACCCTTAACTCGCTTAGGTAATAAACTACTTAAAGCATTATGAGTTGTAGTAAAATAAATCTTTGCCTGATTATATAATTCTTTTATTACTTTTTTTTGTTCAAGTTCATTTTTACTTTTGCCTATTTCATTTTTGATTAAATCTTTCACCTTATTTCTTTTGCTCCAATGATAATTATCAAAACTAGCAAATAAATTATTTAATTTATTATTTAGTTGCTCTAATTCTTCTTCTAACAACTTAGACTTAACTATTTCTTTGAATTCTTCAATTTGTATTTTATCAAAAAGAGTGTCTATTTCTTCTAATAGTTCCTTATAATTACTATTAAAATCATTATAATTTTTTAGAATAACTTGTACAATTTCAGAAAAATAATCTTTTATTTCATACAAATCATTCATTATCTTATTACTTAAAGGAATACCAGTAGATTGCCTAATTAAAGATAACTTCTTCTTGTTTGCCGTCCAATCTTTATATTTTTTTTCCATTGTAAAATCTACAACATCACTTGTATAAGAAGGTTTTTCATCCATCTTATCATAAAAAATTAACGGATATAGAGTTTCAAAATGAAGATTAGAAAAATGACTTTCTTTTATATCTTTTTCACTTTCAACTAAATAAAAAGATCCCTTATCTTTTATCCATATATCAGCTCCTTCTATATCATTTTGTTCAAACACTTTTTTTACTAATTCTGCAACACCTTTTCCCAACAAAATATCACTATAATCTCCTTCTCTCTTTTTAACAAAAAACTGTTTCATTCAATCACCCCTTCCTTTCATTTAGTTTTTTTGTTGCTCTTTGATCTGACAATCTTAAAATTCTCACTAAAAGAAAATAAAATAAATAATCTTTAGTAGTTTTAATTTTTATTTCCTCTGCTAAATCAGTAATTTCTTCACCTTTATACAAGTTTAAATATAATTGATTAATATTACCATTAATAAATTTCACAAGTTCTTTATTTCCAAAAAATTCATTACTATTATTTTGCAAATATTTTTTAACCTTGCTTGAAAGTTTATAATGATTAAATTTATGAACATTGAGAGAATGATGTGAAACAATACTTTTTGCTATAATATCAACAATATATTTATTTTTATTTACATGATCAATTATATACGCTTCTAATATATCAAGACTAATCCAAAAACTTTCAGCTGAATGTGGAGGTGGTTTTTTTAACCTTTCTGCATGTGCTATAAAATCATTTTTTTCACATTTATGTGCATTCTGCCATTCTTCTGAAAATTTACCAAGATCATGTGCCCATATTGTTAGTTCAATAATGTCTTGAAATTGTTCCTCACTTAATTCAAATTTTTCTTGTACATAATTAATTAGATATTTCAATTCATTTTTTAAATTAAAGATTTCATCTTTCATTCGATTAATATGTTCAAAATAACTTTCTTCATTATAATTATTAATATCAATATATTTATCTTCCTGTTGATTTTCAGGTAAGTGTTTAAATTGACTCCCAGTTTCATTGAACATTAATCCTACTTCGTTATCATAAGCAAAAAATTCGGGATTTAATAAATATGTTTCATTGGGAAAAATTTCTTTTGCTTCTATTTCTTTATAAGTATATTTATAGTCACTATCATCACTTCTTTCAACAACTTTCTTAACTAACCAGTTGTCTGTATTAGATGCTATCTCTTTTACTTTTCCTCTTAGAGTCCAGGGAGAAATATTGAGACTTTGAAAATTATATGGAGAATCCCCATCCACTATCCATCTTTTTATGATAATATTACAACCAACTACATCTCTTATTAAATCACTATATCTTTTTTTGTCTGGTTTTTTCCAATTTTCTATTATAAAATCATCTGATGATATATTCATTTGTTCTTTTATTTGATTATCTATATTTGTATCTTCACTGTATATTTTATCTATTATATTCTGAGATTTTTTTTGAGTTAAAATTTCTCCATCAATTTTATTTAAATATTCATAAGTTTTCAAAGTTACTCTTTTTTCATAAGGTAAATATTTTTTTTTACCGTCATTTAAAACATCATAAACATAAATTTCTCCTTTTTCATTTTGATATCTTGCACAACGACCTATTCTCTGTAAAAAAGAATCTATAGATGAAATTTCAGTATGCATGATATCAGAGGTAATATCAATTCCTTCCTCTATTACCTGAGTACTTATTAATATAACATTACTTTCATTATTATCTTTTTTAAATAAATTTTTTATTTTCTTTTCCTTTTCAACTCTATCATTATCTAAGAATCTAGAATGAATTAAAATCACTTCTATATCTGAATTATCAGCTAATTTTTCCCTAATTCTTTTATATGTTTTTTGGGCATTATCAACTCTATTACACATAACTATTGATTTCTTTGACTTACTACCATTATCAATTTCCTTATGTAATTTAATAATTTTTTCTGCATTTAAAGTGTTATCACTTATATTTATTTTTCTTTCTTTACCTTTTTGACTTATAATATCTTTTAAATATTCTTCTTCATCTGCTCTAATAACTTTTGCATCTAATTTTTCAGCTAAATCATTAGTTCGTTTATGAGAAAGAGTGGCTGTCATAATACAAAAAGGAACAGTATCTTTTAATTTTTCTAACAACAAAACTGTTGTAGTATAAGAACCCTGTGTGTCAAATAAGTGAAATTCATCAAATATTAAATAAGAAGAAAGAATTGCAGCAACATTTATATTACCCAATCTATTAGATAAAGAAATCGGCATACTTAAAGCAGAAGATAAACTTTGGTCAAAGGTCGAAAAAACAAGATCTCCATTAAAATATCTATCTTCTCTTCTTTCACCAGTTTGAATAGTAACTTCAAAATCATTATTAAAATTACCATCATTAATTTCTTTCCTAACATCTTTATACAAACTATTAACTAAAGTTCTTCTTGGAGTAGAATAAATTAATTTTTTGGGAAAATCATATTTTTCTTCATTAGCTATTATAAAAGGCATTATCGCTCCTAGAGTTTTACCTGAACCCGTGGGTGCCTGAAGAATTATATTTTCTCCTTTTAATATAGTCTCTGCTACTTCTTTCTGATAGGTAAAGGGAGAAAAGCTACTTTTAGTTTTTTTATAATTTTCAATAATTAAATTTGAAATTTCTTTTACCTCCTTTGTCACATCCTAATTATTTATTTAAAATTATAATACAAATAATAATATTTGTCAAATAATACTTATTCTAATTTTGCTAAATAAATTGACACTATAAAAAATTAAATGTTATAATTAATATATCTTCCATAATAATTAGGAAACTGTAAAAATTATTTATTTAAAATGAGTTTTTCCTCCACTATCTAGGAGACTGAATCCCCTTTAAAGGGGATTCTTCATTTTAATGTCATATTCATCATACCATACCCCCATGTCACCTATGCGTCATGAAACATCAGTTTTTTCATATATTTTACTCATTTCTTCTATCTCTTCTCTTATTTCCATTTTTATTTCTTCAGGTTCAAGCACTTCTACTTCCCTACCAAAACTAAGAATCCAGCTTTTTATTTCTTCCATACTTCCTGTTTTAACCCTGAAAATAATTTGATTTCCATCT
>CAYRVO010000141.1:0-4787 GCA_964427565.1 uncultured Halanaerobiales bacterium
TAAGTATATTATATCGCCTATTTCCTGTCAAATCAATTAAAATTCTGACATTAACTTAAATTCTGAACTCTAAGTAAATTTGTTTTCCTACATTATATATGCTATTATAAAATTAATGCATTTCAATTCTATATTAGGGGGTAAAATGAATGAAATATAGGCAATTTGGTGATTTAAACTGGAAAGCATCTGCCCTTGGGTTTGGGACCATGAGATTACCACTAAAAGATGATAATCCGGATAATATAGATGAAGAAAAAGCAATTAACATGATCAGATATGCTATAGACCAGGGAGTAAATTATATCGATACCGCCTGGCCTTACCATAAAGAAATGGGTGAAATCGTTGTTGGCAAAGCATTAAAAGATGGTTACCGACAAAAAGTTAAACTGGCTACCAAATTACCTTCCTGGCTTATTGAAAAAGAAGAAGACATAGATAAATATTTAAATAAACAACTTGAAAAATTACAGACAGATCATATTGATTTTTATCTTCTGCACACATTAAATAAAAAACATTGGGCAAATTTAAAAAGTATAAATACACTCTCTGTTTTAGAAAAAATGCGTAAACAAGGAAAGATAGATTATATTGGCTTCTCTTTCCATGATGATTTAAAACTTTTTAAAAAGATTGTTAATTATTATAACTGGGATTTTTGTCAGATACAATATAACTACATCGATATCGATTTTCAGGCTGGAGTACAGGGATTGAAATATGCCGCATCTGAAGGCTTACCTGTAGTAATCATGGAACCTTTACGAGGTGGAACACTTGCTAATACACCTCCATCCTCAATACAGAAAATATTTGCTGAAGCTCCAGTTAAACGTAGCCCGGTTGACTGGGCCCTTCAGTGGCTGTGGAATCAACCACAGGTTTCAGTTGTTCTAAGTGGTATGAGTAAGTTAAAAGAAGTAAAAGAGAATATTAAAAGTGCCTCTAAATCAGGAATAGATAGTCTTACTGAAAAAGAGTTAAATATAATAGATAAAGCCGGAAAAAAATATAGAGAAATTTCACCTATTGGCTGTACGGGTTGTGGATATTGTATGCCCTGCCCTAATAATGTACATATCCCCATTAATTTTCAAATGTATAATGAGGCTAAAATTTATAACATGTATGACAAAAAACAAAAAGAATATAATAATAGAATAAATGAAAAACAACAGGCAGCTTCCTGTATTGAGTGTGGAAAATGTGAAGATAAATGTCCACAGAATTTGGAAATCAGTAAATTAATGCCCAAAGTAGCAGAATATTTTGCGGATTAAACTTGCTCAAAGTTTAATTACTATTGGTAAATATTTGATCGATTAAATATTCTTGTTGCAATTAAATAATTACTCGACTAAAGCTAGTTATAGTCTCCAGCTTATAAAACCCTTTCCCCTGTGGAAGGGGTTTTCCTATTTAGAACTGTAGTGTGGATATTTTATTTAATTATAAAAGATTCTTGTGTAATAAAAAAAAACTTTTTGCATAATAACTAATAGAAAAGGAGAGAGCATATTTGTTAAAGATAAAAAGTGAAGAAAATACTTTATCTACATTTAAAATAGGTGCTACTTATATAGGTACAGTAGTAGGAGCAGGATTCGCTTCCGGCCAGGAAGTATTACAGTTTTTTGGCTATTACGGATTTGGAGGATTTGTTGGTCTTTTCCTAACAACCATACTTTTTATTATTTATGGTTATATCATTCTACATCTAGGTTTAAATTATAATGCTAATTCACATGTACAGATCATTTATCATACAGGGGGCAAATGGCTGGGAGCTTTTATAGATATTGTAATTACATTTTTTCTTTTTGGAACACTAACTGCTATGATAGCAGGGTCTGGAGCAATTTTCGCAGAACAATTTTCTGTACCATCTATTTGGGGGAATATTTTAATGACAGTTACAGCTGTCATAACAACCCTTTTCGGAATAAGTGGTGTCATAAACGCTATTAGCTTTGTAGTACCATTAATGTTAACAGGTGTATTATCAATAACCATTATGACAGTTTTTACCAGTCTTCCCATTTCACTATCAACATTTCAATATAACTTAGCCGGTCAGGCCCCTGTACCTCATTGGGCTTTATCAGCAATAGTTTATACATCTTATAATTTAGTTATTGCAGTAGCTGTATTAGCTCCTCTGGGAGCAGAAGTTAAAGATAATAGCAAATTAAAAAAAGGAGCAATTTTTGGTGGCCTGGGACTTGGTATTGGTGCTTCTGCAATTCTACTTTCATTGATTTTAAATTTCCCTGGTGCAACCACCTATGAAATACCTATGATTTTTATAGCCGGAAGATTTTCACCGACCATTCAAATAATTTACAGCATAATTTTACTGGCAGAAATATATACAACAGCAGTAGGAAATCTCTTTGGTTTTACAATCCGTGTAACAAAATCCAGAGGAAATTTATATAGAATAATTATAATAACTGGTGGTATAATTGCCTTTATAACAAGTCGTATTGGGTTTTCACGTATTGTACATTATCTCTATCCTCTGGTCGGTTATGCAGGTTTCATTATGCTAATTGGTTTAACTTATGGTACTTTGAAAAATAAATCATAAATTAAATATTATTTAGACAAGCACATTTATAAATAAATAACAATTTCTCTTATCTATGTATAATTATATAAATTTTACTATATTATTTTTTGAAATATAATATTAACCTTGTCTAGATTCTATTAAAACATAGCCATTATTCTTGTATTAAATGAAATTTCATAAAATTTAATATATTTAACAAACTCACGAAAGTAAAAACAAATAGAGGAATATAGAGCTATTTATTGTATTATTAATAATAGAGTAAATTATTGGTATATTTTAACAACATAATTACAGGAGTGGATTAATATTGACAGATAACATTTTAAATAACTCAGATATAAACCAACCCTTTTTAATGAATTTGACACATGAAGTTAGAACCCCTTTAAATTTAATACATTCTACAGTACAATTATTAGAAAAATATTCAGAAAATATAAATTCAAACCACATATCAGAAAAAACACTTTGTAAACATCTAGACACAATCAAAAAAAATAATTACAGGCTCCACAAGCTTTTAAACAATATAATTTATTATATACAATTAGATACCAATTCTTATCAATACTCCCCAAAAAATCATGACATTGTATCTATGACCAAAAAACTCACTGAGTCCTGTTCTAGTTATGCCCGAAATCAAAATGTTTCTCTTATATTTAAAACTGAATTAACAGAAAAAACAATAGCTTTTGATTGTTTTTATATGAAAAAAATATTATTAAACTTAATATCAAATGCAATAAAATTTACAAGTAGTAATGATAAAATTAAAATTACCATTTATGAAAAAAATAATAGGCTGTGTATTAGTGTACAGGATACAGGAATAGGTATCCCAGAGGAAAAACAACAAATAATATTCAATACCTTTTATAAAGTTGATAAAACACTGTGCAGAAAAAATGAAGGTAGTGGAATGGGCTTAAAATTGGTAAAAGAACTAGTAGAATTACATAATGGTACTATTGATCTGAACAGCAAACCCGGAAAAGGTACTGAATTTATAATTAAATTACCCATCCGAATTCTGCCAGAAAAAGAAAACACAGAAGAACTTCAACTACCAATTCAAAAAAATACTTTAAATATAATTGACGTAGAACTTTCAGATGTCTTTGTTTAAGAATCTTTATTTATTTTTCGCAAATATCTGAATATAAGAAGATGCCATGATTATAAAAAATTTCAATCTAAAAAAGCAGTTAATTAATTATCCACTAATTTTTCTATATTTCGATGCAAAATTTTATCTATATCATTATTGGAAAGAACTGTTGAGCTAATATTATCTATGTATCTACTGGGTGATAATAAGGGATAATCACTGCCCAGAATAATCTTATCAATTATGCCGATATCCTTAAAAACCTCATAAATTTTTCTATCATATAAAAATGGCTGGGCTGCAGTATCATAATAAACATTTTTCAACTTTTCTCTCATCTCCGGCATTAATTCATAAAAACAAAGTCCCCCTCCTAAATGGGCATAAATAAAATTAACTCCAGGAAAATTACCAGCCATCTCTTCTGCTTTCCTAACTGAATCCCCGGTTTTACCTTTATAATAATGACCAACAGGTTCATTAAGATGGATTAATAAAGGCCAATTATTTTTCTCACAAAAATCACAAACATCCTTAAGATTATTTTTTATGGTAATATCGAAATTTTGACCAGCAGGAAAAAGCTCTCCTACACCTTTAAGGCCGGCTTCTTTACATTTCTGTAATTCTTCTTCCACATTTTCTGCAAGTGGATTAACCACTGCAAATCCCATTAATTTTTGCGGGTATTTTTTAACCATTTTTATTGTATAATTATTTACCATTGCACATAACTTAGGATCCTTAAAAGCAAATCCAAATATTACAGCCTTATCCCAGTTACTATCTTCCATTACTGCAATTAGTTCATCCCCTGTTGTAAATTTATTAACTTTACTACTACATAATAAATCAAAATAAGAATCCATTTTCCTGTATTTGCCGGAGTTTTCAATAATTTCCGGAGGTGTTATATGAACATGACCATCAAAAATAATTTTTTTATTAATGATTAACTCCTCCTCTGCATAAAAAACCTTAATATTGGTAAAAATATCATAAACACATCTTATTAAAAAAGGAGATGAAAAGAATGGATCGACTCTCTACATTAGATTTAATCGCTTTGATACTGGTAATAATTGGTGGACT
>CAYRVO010000142.1:0-4785 GCA_964427565.1 uncultured Halanaerobiales bacterium
ATACTTTATATCCTTCACCATCAAATTTACCACCAGCATGCAGGGTAGTCATAACTACCTCAACAGCAGGCCTATCTAATTTAGGGTGTTTTTCTACCGGAATACCACGACCATTATCTCTAACTGTAACAATATTACCTTCTTTTAAAGTTACTTCAACTTGATTACAAAAACCGGCCATAGCTTCATCAATACTATTATCTACAACTTCATATACAAGATGCTGTAATCCTTCTAAACTTGTAGATCCTATATACATTCCTGGTCTTTTACGTACTGCTTCAAGTCCTTCTAATACCTGTATATTTTCAGCTTCATATCTATTTTTATTAATATCCATTTATTATCCCCCATTCTCTCCAAAAAGCCTATTAATTCTTTTACCTAATGTCTTTGAAGATATCATAGACAAATAAATAGTTTCACCTGTTAATACAAAAGATCGCGGATTACCTGAGGAATAATCAATAATAAATCCTTCTTCTTCAGATATATTAAAAAACTCACCTGTAATTTCAGAATGGGTGGTACTTTCATAATCAGCAATTAAAACAATATCTCTAACCGGTATCATATGTTCTTCACCTATATGTAAAAACATTACTTCACCATCCCTTCTTAATCTCACCTTTATTCACCTTGAATATATCCCGGGCACAAATTTTTATATCAGCTAAATCTTTAATTTCTGTAGTAGTAATAAAAGTCTGTATTTTGTCTCCTATAATATTTATTAAAGCCTCTCTCCTATTTTTATCCAGTTCCGAAAATACATCATCCAGCAATAATACAGGATATTCCCCTACTTCTGATTTCATAAATTCCAGTTCTGCCATTTTTAATGCCAGAGCAGTCGTCCTCTGTTGTCCCTGTGAGCCAAATTTTCTTAAATCTATATCATTAACTTTAAATACTATATCATCTCTATGTGGCCCACATAAAGTATAACCTCTATCTATTTCCCTATCTTTATTATTTACTAAATTTTGTTTAAATATAAGTGCAATATCATCTTCATAAATATTACCTGTAAGACTTGATTCATAAGTAATCGATAAATTTTCTTTACCATTGGTAAGCTGCCTTTGTTTAAGACGGGCAAGTATTTTTAATTTATCTAAGACTTCCAGCCTTTTCTCAATTAATTTACTTCCTAAAGTAACTAATTGTTTATTCCAGACATCCAGTATATTTTTATCTTTTGTTTTATTATTTCTTAAATCCTTTAATAAATTATTTCTTTGTTTCAAAACATGGTTATACCTCTTTAAAGTTTTATAATAAAAATTATTCACCTGGGATACTTCAATATTTATAAAATTTCTTCTCAGGGATGGTCCACCTTTTACCAACTGTAGGTCTTCTGGAGAAAATAAAACTACATTTAGATTACCCATTAAATCAGATATTTTTTCAAGGGGATTGTTGTTTATTTCTATCTTTTTATTTCTACCCCTTAATTTATATTTAATTTTAATATCCTGTTCCCTTTTAATTAGTTTTACCTGGATAAGAGCCTGATTTTTATCCCAATTTATTAATTCATAATCACTGCCTGTTCTATGTGATTCAGCAGTACCTAGTAAATAAATAGTCTCTAAAAAATTTGTCTTTCCCTGACCATTAGCTCCTGTTAAAATATTTAAATTTTTATTTAACTCTAAAAAACTATCATCTAAATTTCTAAAATTTTTGATAAGAATTTTTTCTATATACATTTATTTTTTTTTCACCTTGTAAATATTGTTAGTACCTACCATGACTACTGTATCACCATTATTTAATTTATGTGACCTTTTATTTTCTACTTCTCCATTAACTCTAACTTTTCCTGCCTGAATTATCTTTTTTGCTTCTCCACCACTTTTAACTATATTGGCCCATTTTAAAAACTGATCCAATTTTATATTTTCTGTTTTTATAAGTATATCTTTCATTTTTTATTCTCCTTAATAATTTTAAGCATTGGGTCTCACAGGCATAATTAAATATATAAACTGGTCTTCACCATCAAATCTTTTTATGGCTAAAGGGTTTAGTGAACCAACAAGTTCCATAATTAATTTTTCCTCAGTTATTACCTTTAATACATCAAGTAAATAACCAGCATCAATATTAATATTTTGTTTTGGACCTTTTCCTTCTATTGACAATTCTTCATGAGCACTACCTGTATCTGAATCCATAGAATTTATAATTAATTTATCATTTTCCTTGGTTTTCAAAGATATAATATTAGAATCCTGCTTGGCAATAAGTGATGCCCTTTTGGTTGCCTTTTTTAAATTTAATCGGTCAACAGAAATACTGGTATTGTATTCTTCTGGCATAACCTGTTCATAATTTGGGAATTCACCCTCTATTAAACGAGAAACAACTGTTATTTCTCCAAATTTAAAACTAGTATAGTTAGAATTTATCTCTACTTGTACTTTACCGTCTTTTGTAAGTAAATTACTTAATTCATTTAAAGCTTTACCAGGTAAAATCGCTTTAATACTATTATTTATACTATCTTCAATCTTTTTTTGACTATAAGATAATCTGTAGGTATTAGTAGACACCATTTTCATTATATCATCTTCTATAAAGAATAAAGCACCTGTTAAAGCAGGTTGAGTTTCATCTACTGCCGTAGAAAATTTAACTTCTTCAATGATTTTCAGAAATTTACCTGAATCTATACAGATAGTAGTAGGATTATCAACACTGGGTAATGCAGGAAATTCTTCAGGATTGTACCCATTAATATTAAATTTAGAATTTAAGCATTTTAAAGTAACACTATAATTATCCAGATTAATTGTTAAATCTATAACTTCATCAGGTAATTCTCTAACAATAGCAGTTATATTATTGGCAGGAAGAACAATTGCTCCATCTTTTTTTATATCTGTTTCAATCCAGGTCTCAATGCCAAGTTCAAGATCAGTACTAATAAGATGAATTCCTTTGTCCTTTTCAAATTCCATTAAAATTCCATTTAAAATAGGTAAAGTTTTCTTTCTGGAAACAGCCCCCTGTACCGTCCGTAAACCTTCATGCAATTTTTTTTGCATTACCTTTAGTTTCATAATATTCCCCCCTTGGTTTAGTTTTATCAACAGGTTTTCCAAATATATTATTCTAATAATATATGTATATAAACTAGTAGTTATAGTAGTAATGCATGTAGATATGTTGAAAAACCATCAAAATGCAGACAAGACAAAGAATTATCGTGTAGATAAAGTGTAGATATGTACTGGAAATCAATTAACATATTAACAGAAAAAAATCATGAACAAATTATCAACATTCTATCCAGAGACTTATAAACAGTAATTGTTAATTGTTTAATTTATTAATAATATTTTTTAATGTGTTTTCAAAATCCTCTTCTTTTTCCTTTTTATCAGATATTTTATTTTGAGCATGTAATACAGTAGTATGGTCTCTACCCCCAAATTCATCTCCAATATGGGGAAGAGAAAAATCGGTTAATTCCCTTGCTAAATACATAGCTATTTGTCTTGGAAAAGCAATTTTTTGGGTTCTTTTTTTAGATTGCATATCTTTTTTATCAAGGTTATAGTAATTAACTATAACTTCTTTTATTTTATCAATAGTTATTTCTTTAGATTTTTGATTTTTTTTGTCAACAAGGTCTTTTAATGCTTCCTGGGCTAAATCTATATCTATTTTTTTATCAACCAGAGATGAGTAGGCTATAACTTTTACCAGTGCACCTTCAAGTTCTCTTATATTAGACTGGATTTTATTAGCTATATCTATTATTACTTCATTGGGTATTTTAAGGTCTTCTATATCAGCTTTTTTCCTTAAGATAGCTATTCTTGTTTCTAGATCAGGTTTTTGAATATCAGTGATTAATCCCCATTCAAAGCGTGATCTTAATCTTTCTTCAAGAGTAGGAATTTCCTTAGGGGGACGATCACTGGAAATTATTAATTGTCTATTTGCTTCATGTAAAGAATTAAAGGTATGGAAAAATTCTTCCTGAGTTCGTTCTTTATTAGCTAGAAATTGAATATCATCTACTAAAAGTATATCAATATTTCTATATTTATTTCTGAAGTTTACAGTTTCATCATCTTTAATTGCATTGATTAATTCATTTGTAAAAGTTTCAGATGATACGTATACAACTCTGCTATCTTGATTATGATCTATAATAAAATGAGCAATAGCTTGCATAAGGTGGGTTTTCCCCAATCCCACATCTCCATAAATAAATAAAGGATTATAGGCTTTAGATGGTGCTTCTGCTACAGCAAGTGATGCAGCATGAGCAAAGCGATTACTGTTACCTACTACAAATGTTTCAAATGTATATTTGGGGTTTAAACCATTTTTAAGTTTATTATTAGTATTATTGTTTTTTGGGCTAGAACTATCTTCATTTTCCTGTGATTTTTGCTTATCATTAGATTTATTTTCTTTAATTTCTTCCGGAGTAAAAAGTAAGATAATCCATTCATTGTTCGTTAAATCAAGTATTTTATCTTCTATTAACTCTATATAACGTGTTTCAATCCAATCTTTAATAAAGTCATTGGGAACTTTAATAATCAGAGTTCCCTCATCTGTTATTTTAACTGGACTTGTATCTGAAAACCATGTTTGAAAACTGGGATTACTAAGTTTATCTTTGATTTTATTAAGGGTTTCATCCCAGATATGTTCTAATTCTTCTTGTGTGAAGTTCATACCAAAACCCCCTAAAGTAGGCGTAAAATTAAAAGTTATCCCCATAAAAAGTGGGGATATCCACAAAAAATGTGG
>CAYRVO010000143.1:0-4761 GCA_964427565.1 uncultured Halanaerobiales bacterium
GATCAGTAGTATTCAATTATAGTTACCTCCTTCCTTTTTACCAGCTTGCTTTTTTTACACCAGGAATTTCACCCTTATGGGCCAGTTCCCGGAAGCAAATTCTGCAGAGATCAAATTTACGCATATAGCCCCTGGATCTACCACAACGACTACACCTATTATTTTTACGGGTAGAATACTTTGGAGTTTTATTAGCTTTCTCTATCAAAGCTTTCCTTGCCATTAAAGATGTTCCCTCCCTTTTAAACTATTTTTGAAAAGGCATTCCCATCAATTTTAGTAATTCATGTGCCTCTTCATCTGTTTCAGCACTGGTTACTATTGTAGCTTCCAGACCATGTACATTATCAACATCATCAATATCTATTTCCGGAAAAACAACATGTTCTCTGATACCTATATTATAATTACCTCTACCATCAAATGAATTTGGTGATAATCCTCTGAAATCTCGAATACGGGGTAATGTTACATTTATCAGTTTAAATAAAAACTCATACATCAATTCACCACGAAGAGTCGTTTTTACACCTATAGGCATTCCTTCCCGAATCTTGAAATTGGCAACAGCTTTTTTGGCCCGGGTAACAATGGGTTTTTGACCTGTTATAATAGATATTTCATTAACTACTGTATCTAACAATTTGGGATCTTCTTTTGCATCTCCCAATCCTACATTAACTACTAGTTTTTCCAGTCCCGGTGCTTCCATTATATTGCTGTAACCGAATTTTTCCATTAATTTAGGGACAATTTCTTCTTTATACTGTTCAGCCAGCACAGACATACTTGACCTCCTCTCACTTATCTATAATTTCATCGCATTTTTTACAGTATCTCACTTTTTCACCATTTTCTAGATATCTTGCTCCGAACCTGGTTTTTTCTCCACAACGTGGACATACCAACTGTGCATTAGATATATGAATAGGGCCTTCATTCTCTATAATACCACCCTGAGGCATATCCTGTGTGGGTCTCATATGACGATGAACAATATTTATACCTTCCACAATTATTTTATCTTCATCGGGTATTACACTTAAAACTTCACCCTGTTTACCTCTATCTTTACCAGCAATAATCTCAACGGTATCACCTTTTTTTAACCTCATGTGTCTTCCCTCCTTATAATACCTCGGGTGCTAGAGAGATAATTTTCATAAAGTTTTTCTCTCGCAATTCACGGGTTACAGGACCAAATATCCTTGTACCCTGCGGATTATTATTTGTATCAAGTATTACAGCAGCATTCTCATCAAATTTAATATAAGAGCCATCATCCCTTTTTAATTCTTTTTTGGTCCGCACAATGAGGGCATTTACTACATCACCTTTACTGACCATTCCATCCGGTATTGCTTCTTTAACTGCAACAACTATTTCATCACCAATCCTGGCATAACGTTTTCTGCTGCCTCCAAGAACTTTTAAACATTTTAATTCCCTAGCGCCTGAATTATCTGCAACTTTTAAGTTGCTTTCTGCCTGAATCATTACAGACCCTCCTTTCCTGTCAGGACCTATTTGGCCTTTTCGATAATATCAATTACACGCCATCTTTTAGTTTTACTTAAAGGACGTGTTTCCATTATTCTAACTTTATCCCCTTCATTACAATCATTTTGTTCATCATGTGCTTTAAATTTCTTAGTCTTTTTAATAACTCTTTTATATAGAGGATGTTGTGTTTTACGTTCTACTGCTACAGTAACCGTTTTATCCATTTTATTACTAACAACAAATCCAACACGTTCTTTTCGCATATTTCTATTTTCATCCATAAAAGAATTCCTCCTATGCCTGTCTTATGCCAAGTTCTCTTTCCCGCACAACAGTTTTTATACGGGCAATTATGCGCTTAACTTCCCTTATTCTCATTGGATTATCCAGCTGTGCAGTAGCATGCTGAAATCGCAAATTGAAAAGTTCTTCTTTAAACTCTCTTACTTTTTGGTTTAGTTCAGCATCACTCAAATTACGCAGTTCATCAGCTTTCATTAGCCTCACCATCCATTTCATCTCTTGCAACAAATTTCGTTTTTATAGGTAATTTATGAGAAGCAAGCCGCATAGCTTCTTCTGCAATTTCTTTATTTACACCAGCAAGTTCAAACATTATCCTACCAGGTTTAACTACTGCTACCCATTTTTCCGGTACTCCTTTTCCACTACCCATACGAGTTTCTGCAGGTTTAGCAGTAACCGGTTTATCAGGAAAAACCTTTACCCATACTTTACCGCCTCTCTTTATATAACGTGTTAAAGCAATACGGGCAGCTTCAATCTGTCTATTGGTTAACCATACAGGTTCCAGGGCCATCAATCCATATTCGCCAAAGGATATTTCAGTTCCTCTAACTGCTTTTCCTTTTAATCTACCCCGTTGCTGTTTGCGGTGTTTTACCCTCTTTGGTACTAACATCAATGTGCCTCCTCTCTCTTTGTTCTATCCTTCGTCTTCCACATCCGGAAGTATTTCTCCTTTGTTTATCCATACTTTAACACCGATTTTGCCATAGGTAGTATCAGCTTCAGCAAAACCATAGTCAATATCTGCTCTCAATGTGTGCAGAGGAACACTTCCTTCACTATAGCCTTCAGTTCTTGCCATTTCTGCTCCACCCAGACGTCCACTACTTTTTACTCTAAATCCTTCTGCATTCATACGCATAGCTCTATTCATCGCCTGTTTCATTGCTCTCCGGAAAGAAACACGTTTTAACAATTGTGCTGCGATATTTTCAGCAACAAGCTGGGCATTTAGCTCGGGATCTTCAACTTCAACAACATTTATCTGTACATTTTTACCTGTCATATCTTCAATTTCCTGTCTTAATGCATCAACTTCAGAACCACCTCTACCAATAACCATACCAGGGCGGGCGGTATAAACATCCAACTTTAAGCGCTGAGCAGCTCTTTCAATAACTATTCTTGCAATTCCAGCTTCATACATTTTCTTTTTAATATGCTTTCTTATCTTTAGATCTTCTTTTAAAAGCTTTGAATAATTATTTTTATCAGCATACCATTTAGCATCCCAATCTTTTATAACACCGACCCGCAGTCCATGCGGATTTACCTTCTGACCCAAAATTTAACCCTCCTTTTGATCACTCACCTTTATAGTTATATGACTCGTTCTTTTATTTATAGGACTAGCCTGACCCATTGCTCTGGGCCGGAATCTTTTCATAGTTGGACCTTCATCAACATAAGCTTCTGATATATGAAGATCCTCAGCAAACATATCATAATTATTTTCTGCATTAGCCATTGCAGAATTAACAACTTTTTCTATTAACCTAGAAGCTTTTTTAGGTGTATTTTTTAAAATAGCAACTGCTTCTGCTGTATCTTTTCCTCTTATCAAATCTATTACCCGTCTTGCCTTGCGTGGGGAAACACGTACATATTTGGCAACAGCTTTAGCCTTCATAAATAACCCCCCTCTAGTTTATTTTAATGCAGTTGATCTTTCCGTATGTCGACTATGGCCTCTGAAAATTCTTGTTGGTGCAAATTCACCAAGTTTATGACCAACCATATCTTCTGTAATATATATTGGTACATGTTTATGGCCATCATGGACAGCTATTGTATGCCCAACCATATTGGGAAAGATCGTTGAACTTCTTGACCATGTTTTAATAACTTCTTTATTTCCACTTTCATTCATATCTTTTATTTTTTCCATTAATTTTTCTTCTACAAAAGGACCCTTTTTAACTGATCTGCCCACAGTTAATCCTCCTTTCTTCTATCTCTTCTTTTCTTTACGAGAACGGATAATTAATTCATCCGATTTTTTCGTTTTTCTTGTTTTCTTACCCATAGTAGGTTTACCCCAGGGAGTTACAGGATGTCTACCTGCTGGCGATTTTCCTTCACCACCACCATGCGGATGGTCATGGGGATTCATAACTACTCCCCTAACATGAGGTCTACGGTTTAACCATTTATTACGACCGGCTTTACCAATTGTAATATTCTCATGTTCAATATTTCCTACCTGACCAATAGTTGCCTTACATTCACGTCTGATTAGACGAACCTCACCAGACGGCATTTTTAAATGAACATATTTATCTTCTTTAGCCAGTATTTGAGCCATTACCCCGGCAGATCTTGCAATTTGTCCTCCCTTACCCGGCTGTAATTCAACATTATGAACTATTGTTCCTACCGGAATATCTTTCAGCTTCAAGGAATTTCCAGGCTTAATATCAGCTTTTTCACCTGACATTAATGTCTCACCTATTTTTATCTTATTGGGAGCAAGTATATATCTTTTCTCCCCATCAACATATTTTAATAGTGCAATATATGCTGAACGGTTAGGATCATATTCTAATCTGGCAACTTTTGCCGGAATTCCATCTTTATCCCGTTTAAAATCAATAATACGATAACGTTTTTTATGACCCCCACCACGATGTCTGCTTGTTATTCTTCCATTTACATTTCTACCAGCAGAATTCTTCAATGGAGCCAGAAGACTTTTTACAGGTTCTTCATCACTAATTTCACTACGATCAGAAACTGTCATATATCTTCTGGAAGGTGTGGTAGGTTTGAAATTTTTAATAGCCATTATTTACCCTCCTTCATAAACTATTATAATCCCTCAAAAATCTCTATTTCATCTCCCTCATCTAACTTAACCATTGCTTTTTTCCAGTCTGGTCTCTTACCTTCATTTCGTCCCAGTCTTCTTTTCTTACCCCGTACATTCATTGTATTTACATTATTTACTTT
>CAYRVO010000144.1:0-4752 GCA_964427565.1 uncultured Halanaerobiales bacterium
TTTTTGTTTTTAATGTCAGAATATTAATAACATAATGATGGGAAAAATGTCTTATTGCTATTAACCGAAAACATTATTTCCCATTTGTATTAACACGTTTTAAATTATTTTTATTATTCTTTTTTATTTCCTTATTTATTATTTCGATAAGTTCGAGAGAACTACAAAAGGTTTTTTCTTTTTCCCAGTAAGGACTGGATACTATTCCCTGCCAGGTATTACTATTATTATTTATAATTTTAATAAGAAAGGGTTTTGGGGAATTATAAATATTTTTTTCTGACATTTTCCTCACTCACTCCCTGCTTAAAAATATTTCCATATCAATTAATATAAAATTTATATCTTTAATTATTATGAATATTATTTAGAAAAAAGTTATCCTATTAAAGAGATAACTCCCATTATAATTAAAAATTTTGTCCAGTATCTACCCCGGGGCAGTTCAGTCTACTTCTAAAAAATATTGCTTTTATATAATTTAAAAACTGCTTCTTCTAACAAAGTACGGACAACAAGATTGATAACTTCCTGCATTCCTTTTCCACTTTCAAACTCTACAACATTATCACCCATAAAAGAGAATAATTGTAGACCAACTTTTTCTCCTAAAATTTCCTTTTTCAAGCTTCTTGACCAGACCACTTCGCCTGTAGTTGTATCTGTTACTCTCAGATCAACAGCACAGGAAGCACGGGCATATTTTTTAGAACCACCTTTACCTGCAATCTTCAACCCAATACCTCCGGTATTCTTATCAACCTGATATTCAGTAATGGCACCAGATATAATATAATCTGCACCACTCATTTTACCTATATCAGGCCCATCTCCAGTAATTATCCTATCTTGAGACTTTAAATTCTGTTCATTTATAAAATTATTGAAATTTACACGGTCTAAAATCCTAAATTGCCTGGATCTCTGGAGAGCTGTAATCATCATATCTGTAGCCCCCTGAGTTACAACAGAACAATTAACATCTTTTAGCTGGCCTGTCTTATCATATATATTATATACTGCTATCTTAGGTTTTTCTGCTGGTTCAGGCAGAGCAGCAAGTAGCTGAGTTGCTGGTGTAACATTCGCTGTTGAAGAAAGTATATCTTCCGAAGAAGCCAATATTTCCTCCATCATTTCATCAATCTTTCCTTCTTTATTATCATCAGCAACCACTACAGTAGTAGCTATCAAAAATATTGAAAGCAAGATCACAGTAGTTTTTATCACTTTTTTCACCTTAAACCCTCCTCGTAAATTTTACATGTGTTGAAATAAAATATATTCAAATTTTCAATAACAACTTATAAAAACTTTTTACCAGTAAATATAATCATCTGGAGAATAGCTAATGATTGTAGTCTCACCAGTTTCCCTATCTTCAATTATTACAGTAACTTCTCCGGTAACATCATCTTCATCAACTATAATATTTAAATTCCCAACCGGAAATTCACCCTCAGTAACATCCTCTTCACCAATTATCATATCTACTATACTTCTCTGTACTGCACTGTATAATCTCCGTTCAAGCCCTTCTTTAAAACGCTCAAGTGGGTCATCTTCCTCCTCAATTAAACCATCCTGAGTCTGTGCTGTGTTTAATGCTACCTGAGTTGCATTGGGATTATTAAAAACTTCAAAGTCCCAACTCATGGTATAGTTGGATGCTGTAACTGTCCCGACCAGAGTAAAGATCATAATCGTTATTAATATAACAATTTTTTTCATCTGTAATTACCCTCCCTGTTTAAAAATTCAACTGAAAACCTGTAGAAAGATAAATATCTTTATCATCTTCCGATTCATCGTCATCTATATACTTAGCCTCTACATAAAAGTTTTTCGCTATGTCTAAACCAACAAAAGCCTGATAATTTGCATAAGGAGTAACTTCAACCCCACCGCCAAAATAAGGTGCTAAAAATTTATCAGCAAGAGGATCTACTTTCATTGACACAAAACATGATATATTATCTATATTTTTGAGATAAATGCCCTCAGTTACAAAGACAAGTTTAGATTCGGGTAAAGGTAATTCTAATTTACCCCCCATATTAAATTCCCCACCCTCTGATCCAAAATCGGTGGCAAATAAGCCTAATTTTTTGAAATAAACTTGCTTTTGCTTTTCTGTAAGCTCTCGTGAAGCCTTAATCAGCTCCAGTCTTTCTTCATCCTGAACTTCTGCTGCAAGTGAAGAAATATTAAAGCAGAGGACAAAAACCACTAAAATAGCAAGTACAATAGTAATTTTCCCTTTCATATTAACTCTCCTTTCCATACTGTTCCCTAATAATAAATTTCATCAGTTCAAATTTAAAAATTTTATTTTTTTAAAAAAAATCAAATTTATCAAGTAACCACTCTGTGAAAGCAGATTATTATCAATACCTTTCAGAAATTGGATTGCAAATTTATTGTAACCATCTTGAAATATTAGTGATTCACAACCGTTATCTGGCAGGCACTGAATAATAACATTAGCGTTCTCATCAATTATGATCTCAGATAAAATATCGGCGTTTTCCCCAGATACTAAAACTGTTAAGGGAAGATTAAGGATATATAAAATTAAAAACACGATAATCGTAATAATTTGTAATTTTTTCATACCTATTTCTCCTTATACTTCCCGGAATCACAGTAATATTAACTGCTCTTAACCAATTATATTATTTAAAAACTTTTATACATGGAGAAGGATCACCAAACCATGGATAAGCACCATATTGAATTATTTCTACATAATGATCGGGGCCACCCGTTTGATAAAGTAATGCCTTCTTATTACCTAAATATTGTTCTATTCGGGCAGAATAACCATTACCCTGGTATAGACCAATTTTATTATTCCAGCCTTTTTGTATACCGGTAAAATTTGCTCCATCAAACTGTACAGCAGGTTTATCTTTATTAAATTCAAGAGTAAGATAAGAGTCACCATCTAGACCTTTGATAAGATTTCCCACACCATCCTGGGAGCATACAAATGTATTGTCATTATTAATCTGTTCCAGGGTGCATTCATTATTACTTCCTCTTTGGCTAATATCTACCGTATTCCTATCGCCTTCCTGAAAAATATCAGCGATATTTTTGTAAACATACTGGTCTATATATACTTTGTTACCATCTCCGTTCTGGTAAACATATGCTTCATTTGATTCAGCAAAAGTTAAACCCTGAATAATATATACTTCATTGCCAATACCTTCTTGCCCAAATCTAGCAATTTGCTGATCACCATTTTGCTCAATTTTAGCAGTATTATCGACTGCTAAAACCATACCCGAGAAACATATAAGTAATATAACTGAAATGATATATACTCTTTTCATAATTTTTCATTCCTTTTTTAAAGTCCTTCTCTGGTTGGCCGTTCTTACTAAATTAACTGATTATACTTTAATAAGTAAAAGAACATAATCCTACTTAGTTCTTTCTTTATAAAATAAATTGCAGTGACCTCAAAATAAAATATTTTTTATATTTTTCTTTTTTATAACTTTTGAAGCCACTGTAATTATGAATATCAAATTACTTATTTATCAATATTGGCATACAGTTGCTTCATTCCCACTGCCAGTAACATTAATTATAGAACTATCTTCACCATCCTGATACTGACAGGCAAGATTGTTATCACCATTAAAATATACAGTAGCAAAATTATCATCATTTTCTTGTACCTGACGCGCTGTATTTTTGTTTCCTGAAATTGTTATATCAGCTTCGTTTGTGTAACCATCTTGCCACTGACAGAAATTATTATTATCTCCATTAACTGTTATATCAGCTATATTCCCTTGACCTTCTTGATACTGAGTATAACCGTGAGTATTGAAATATTTATAAGAATTACACTCACTACAGTCAGATTTATTTTTATCTCCAGTAATTGTTACAGAAGCACTATTTAAATCGGATTCGTTCTCTTCATTATCTGTCTGTTTTTGTTTAACATAATTTCTATTTCCCACTATATCAACATCTAGAAAATCATCTTCTCCAAACTGTGTTTGATAAACATCATTTCTGTCTCCAGTAATATCAATATAGGCGTCATGATTACCAGAGTAAGCCCATACACTATATTCCTGATATTGATCTGTTGTATTATTATCACCATTTATATAAAGATGGAGATTACTAAACCTGGCATCCTGATATTGTGTAGAAGTATTTCCATCTCCTATTTGATAAGCCTCCATTAAAGACTGCATACCGCCTATACTATATTGGTCAACAAAGTTTCCATCACCATTCTGCTCAATATACATGTCCTGAATTCCATAACAACCGAAACTAGAAAGCGTTTCCTGGAAAGCATCATTATTGTTTCCAAACTGTTTGATATGCAGTCCCATTCGATTCCAATCAGTGCTTTTATGAATTTTAGCACCTATGATTTGAGAAGCTATGTTACTATCCCCCACCTGTTGTATTCTTGTTCCATTAGCGCTAGTAGGCATAAAAATGTCAGCTTCATTTTTATCACCTGTCTGTTCAATGTATGCACCATATCTCCAACTGCTAGTATCGAAATTTGTTCCTTCCTGTTCAATCTCTGCGTCATTTTTATCACCTGACTGAGTAATTGCGGCTGTATTATGTCCGTCCTGTTCTATTTCTGCTTCATTTTTATCACCTGTTTGTGTAATATCACCAACATTTTCAGCTGCCAATACCATCCCCGAAATACCTATAACCAATATTAATGCTAAAGTAATAACAAACAATTTCTTCATT
>CAYRVO010000145.1:0-4727 GCA_964427565.1 uncultured Halanaerobiales bacterium
AAAGAGCTGTAAAAACTATTGGTAAAGAATTAAAAGACCGGATACAGGAGTTTGAAAATGAAGATAAACTGGTAGAAGCCCAGCGATTAGAACAGAGGACATGTTATGATCTAGAGATGCTGGAACAGATGGGTTTCTGTTCAGGGATAGAAAATTATTCCCGACATCTGGATGGACGTCAACCTGGTTCGCGTCCTCAGACATTGCTGGATTATTTTCCTGAAGATTTTCTGGTTATTATTGATGAGTCACATATGACTATACCTCAAATAGGAGGTATGTATGCAGGTGACCGTTCCCGGAAGGAAAAGTTAGTAGATTATGGTTTCAGATTACCTTCAGCTCTTGATAATAGACCCCTGAATTTTGAAGAGTTTGAAAATCTTGTTCCTCAGGCAGTTTATGTATCTGCAACCCCGGCGCCATATGAACGTGAACACAGCCAACAAATTGTAGAACAAATAATCAGGCCTACGGGTCTTGTGGATCCGGAAGTAGAAGTAAGACCTATTAGCGGACAGATAGATGATCTTATGGAAGAAATAAGAAGAGTGGTTGAAGAAAAAAAAGAAAGAGTACTTATTACTACCCTTACCAAACGCATGGCAGAGGATTTAACCGAATTTCTGGCTGAAGCAGGTATTAAAGTACGTTATCTACATTCTGATATTGACACTATTGAAAGATCAGAAATTATTCGTGATTTGCGGTTGAAGGAATTTGATGTTCTTGTCGGAATTAATTTGCTGCGGGAAGGTCTTGATTTACCTGAGGTTTCACTTGTAGCGATTATGGATGCTGACAAAGAGGGGTTTTTACGTTCACATAGACCGCTGATTCAGACAATAGGACGGGCAGCTCGTAATGTAAATGGGAAAGTAATCATGTATGCAGATGAAATTACAGATTCTATGAAGAAAGCGATAGATGAGACAAAGAGACGGCGTCAAAAACAGATAGAATTCAATAAAAAAAATAATATAATTCCCGAGACAATAAAAAAGCCGGTTCGAAAAGTACTGAGGCCGGTAGAGATGGTTGTCAGAGAAGATAGTAAAAATAATTATAAAACAGATGATAATGAATATGAAGATTTAACACAGCGGCAAATACAGCAGCGTATTCTGGAATTAGAAGAAGAAATGGAAGAGGCAGCTGATAACCTTGAGTTTGAAGTCGCAGCTCAGATTCGTGATGAAATAAAGGAATTGGAAGAGTTAAAATAACCATTTTGTTATAATTGGGGTGATAGATGTGGCAAGAGATAAGATATTAATAAAGGGTGCTCAGGAGCATAATTTAAAAAATATAGATTTGGAGATACCCAGAGATGAACTGATTGTAATTACTGGTCTTAGTGGATCTGGAAAATCTTCTCTGGCTTTTGATACTATATATGCTGAGGGTCAGAGAAGGTATGTAGAATCACTCTCTGCTTATGCGCGGCAATTTTTAGGCCAGATGGAGAAACCAAAGGTTGAATATATTGAAGGCTTATCACCAGCCATATCCATTGATCAGAAGTCGACAAGCAAAAATCCGCGTTCAACGGTGGGAACAGTAACTGAAATATATGATTATCTTCGTTTATTATATGCAAGGGTTGGTATACCCCACTGCCCTGAATGTGGACATGAAATATCTTCACAGACAGTGGATGAAATAGTTGATCAGGTTCAGAAACTTTCTGAAAGAACCAGAATACAGATACTGGCTCCTGTAGTTAGGGGTAGAAAGGGTAAACATCAGAAAGTATTTGCTCGTGCTCAGAAGGATGGTTTTGTCCGTGTTCGGGTTGATGGTGAAACACAGTTGTTAAGTGAAGAAATACTTCTTGATAAAAATATTAAACATGATATAGAAATTATTGTTGATCGTCTAATAATGAAAGAAGGTATTCGTGAACGATTAACTGATTCTATCGAAACTTCTCTGGACTATACAGATGGACTGGTAATTATTGATATAATTGATGGAGATGAACTAATATTCAGTGAAAAATTTGCCTGTCCTGATTGTGGATTTAGTCTGGAAGAACTTTCTCCTCGCATGTTTTCTTTTAATAGTCCTTATGGTGCCTGTCCTAATTGTGATGGCCTGGGTATAAAAAGGGAGTTTGATCCTGATTTAATACTTGATAAAGAGAAAGCAATAAGTGAAGGGGGAATTATACCCTGGAAGAATTCTTCCAGTCGTTATTACCCACAGTTGCTAAAAGCTGTTGCTGATTCTTATGGTTTTAGTCTTCATACACCCATAAAGGATTTACCTGATGATATTGTTAATTTAATCTTATACGGTTCTGATAGAGAAATATCCTTTGCCTATACAAATAGATATGGTAAAACCCGGCAACATGAAACACGATTTAAAGGGATTATTGGTTATTTAAAAAGAAGATTAAAAAATTCTGATTCTCAGGGCACACACCGCAGGCTGGAAAGATATATGAGTGAAAGGCCCTGCCAGGTTTGTGAAGGGCAGAGATTAAAACAGGGAGTGCTTGCCGTTACGGTAGGCGGAATATCAATTTCAGAATTGACCCGTTTTTCTATTAAAGACAGTCTGGATTTTTTGAATAATCTTGAACTGGACGAACGTTCCCGCTATATAGCTGAAGAGATCCTGAAAGAGATAAAAAGTAGATTAACATTTCTGGTTGATGTGGGGTTGGATTATTTAACCCTGGAAAGATCTGCAGCCAGTTTATCAGGGGGAGAAGCTCAAAGAATAAGATTGGCTACCCAGATCGGATCAGGACTTGTAGGTGTTTTATATATACTTGATGAACCCAGTATTGGCCTCCATCAGCGTGATAATAAGCGATTATTAAATACACTGAAACATATCAGAGATCTTGGTAATACTGTTATTGTAGTTGAACATGATGAAGAAACTATTAAAGCAGCTGATCATATTATAGATATCGGTCCTGGAGCTGGTAAACATGGAGGAAAAATAGTGGCCCAGGGTGATCTTACAGACATTATAAGTTGTAATCAATCTCTGACAGGTAAGTATCTACAGGGTGAAGAAGAAATACCTGTTCCCAATGAAAGATATGAACCAAATGGTAAATATCTAGAAATATTAGGGGCCGAGCAGCATAATTTAAAAGATATAGATGTAAAAATACCTCTGGGTACCTTTACCTGTGTAACTGGGGTTTCGGGGTCCGGGAAAAGTACACTTATAAATATTATTCTCAAGCGTAAATTAATGCAGCATTTTTATAAATCAACCCAGCATCCCGGTAAACATGATAAAATAAAAGGAATAGAATACCTGGACAAGGTTATAAATATTGATCAATCTCCAATAGGAAGAACCCCCAGATCTAATCCAGCAACTTATACCAAGGTTTTTGATTATATAAGGAAGGTATTTGCTAAAACACCGGAGGCAAGGAGAAGGGGTTATGATAAAGGTAGATTTAGTTTTAATGTTAAAGGTGGCCGTTGTGAAGCATGTAAGGGTCAGGGTATAAATAAAATTGAAATGCATTTTTTAGCTGATGTTTATGTTACCTGTGATGTTTGTGGTGGTAAGAGATATAATAGAGAAACACTGGAAATTAAGTATAAAGGTAAAAATATTTCCGATATTTTAAACATGACTGTAGAAGAAGCACTGGCATTTTTTGAAAATATAACACCTATTAAACGCAGGTTACAGACATTAATGGATGTAGGATTGGGTTATATAAGATTGGGTCAACCAGCTACCACTCTTTCCGGTGGTGAAGCCCAGAGAATAAAAATTGCTACTGAACTGGGTAAACGTAGTACAGGTGAAACACTTTATATACTGGATGAACCCACAACAGGTTTACATTTTGCTGATATTAAAAAGCTTTTAGAAGTATTACACCGTTTGCGTGAAGGTGGAAATACGGTAATTGTTATTGAGCACAATCTTGATGTAATAAAATCTGCTGATTATATAATTGATTTAGGTCCTGAAGGTGGACACAAAGGGGGGAAAGTCATAACTACCGGTACTCCAGAAGAAGTGGCTGAAATACCTGAATCATATACAGGTCAATTTTTACAGGATGTATTAAATTATAATTGATTATTGATTAAATATATAAAAGATGTTTTTTGCTGGTAAATAGGGGCTTACCCCGAGGAGAATCAACAATATGAAAGATGGCAGACAACATATTGAAGCACAATTAAAAGAAGTACCCGACAGACCTGGTGTATACTTGATGAAAGACGGCCAGGGTCAAATTATTTATGTGGGTAAAGCTAAATCCCTGCGGAAAAGAGTTAGATCATATTTTCGCAGAGGAAATAAAAGCTATAAGACTCAGATTATGATTGATTATATATATGATTTTGATTATTTTGTTACCGATACGGAAGTTGAGGCCTATATACTGGAAGCAAATTTGATTAAAAAATATCAGCCGCGCTTTAATATCAGACTTAAAGATGATAAATCTTATCCCTATATAAAAGTAACAGTAAATGAAGATTTTCCCCGCATTTATAAAACCCGAATTGTTAAAAATGATGGTAATCGTTATTTTGGTCCTTTTGCTAATGTTGATGCAATATATAAGACAATAAATGTATTAAAAAATTTATTTTCCCTGCGGACCTGTAAAAAAGATCTTAAGGCCGGACAACCGGAAGACAGACCCTGTTTAAATTATTATATAGATAAATGTCTGGGGCCCTGTATTGGTGCAGTTAAGCCGAAAAAATACAGCCAACTTG
>CAYRVO010000146.1:0-4675 GCA_964427565.1 uncultured Halanaerobiales bacterium
CTATTGCTCCTCCCAGAGCCAGTGAACCAACATCACCCATGAAAACCTGGGCAGGATGACTATTAAACCAGATAAAACCCAGGCAAGCACCTGTGACACTTAAGGCAAACAGGGATAATTCCTGCATTCTCATTGCTGATAATATTACAGCATAACTGCTGGCTACAACTGCTGTTACTCCTGCAGCCAGACCATCCAGCCCATCAGTTAAATTCACAGCATTAACTGTACCTACTACTGTCAATATAATCAATAAAATTATCCATTTACCCAAAATTAATAATTTATCTGTACCGGGAATTAAAATAGCAGTTCCCAGTCCGGAGTAATTATAAACATAGATAGCAATAATTACTCCCAGTAATAATTGTAATATTATTTTACCCCTGGCTCGTAATCCAAGAGATTTACCGGTTTTAATCTTTATAAAATCATCAACAAAACCGGTCAAACCCATACCCAGTGTAACTATTAAAGCTATAATAATCGTTTTAGTAAAATTTATAAGTAAAATGGCAGTTATTAAAATAGAAATTATTATTAAGGTGCCTCCCATTGTAGGGATACCTTCTTTTTCAAAATGGGATTTTGGCCCTTGTTCTCTGATCTGCTGTCCAAAATTAAATCTCATTAATATATTTATTAAAGCTGGTCCAAAAATCATTAATATAATAAATGGAATTCCAACTGCCAGAAAGTACTGCATATTATTATCCTCCCTACTCAATAACCTCGTCTACAATCTCTTCCATTTTATTTCCCCTGGAGCCTTTAACAAGAATTGTATCTTTCGGCTTTAATATTTCATTAATTAATTTTACTGCCTGACGGTTGTTTTTTGCTTCATAAATTATTACTTTGTTTTGCTTATCTTTTGCTCCCCGGGCAATCTCTTTAGCTAAATCTCCTACTGTTATCAATATATCTATATCTTTAGTAATTATAAATTCGCCAATTTCTTTATGGGCTTTTTCTTTTTTGGAGCCAAGCTCAAACATTGCCCCCAGAACAGCCACTTTCCTCTTCTTGGCTACATCTACCAGAACATCAAGGGCAGCCTTCATAGACATCGGATTTGCATTATATGTATCATTGATTAAGACAAAGTCTTTTCCAGTTTTTATTTCCTGTCTTAATTCAGTATAATCACTGGCTATCAAACCATACTTAATATCAGTCCAGTCAATTTTGAGTTCCCTGGCCACTCCTATAGCAGCCAATGCATTGTAAATATTATGTTTTCCTGGTTTTGAAATCTTCAGCCTCTGTTTATATCCCCGATAATTAACAGTAAAACTTGCTGTATATTTATCATTATCTATTTCTATTTTTTCAGCTCTCAGATCAGCATCTGTATTAAAACCATAATATAACAACTTTTTTCCCTGGAAACTTTTATTCATTTTACGTACATAAATATTATCATAATTAAGAATAGCTATTCCCTCTTCTTTTAAACCAGCAATCAATTCACTCTTTCCCCGCGCTACATTTTCCACAGTCTGTAAAAATTCAAGATGTGTTGCACCAACATTTGTAATAACACCTATATCCGGAGCTGCAATTTCTGTCAAAAGTTTTATCTCGCCCAGTTCACTCATTCCCATCTCCAGAACTGCTACATCTTCATCTCCCTCCATTTTTAATAATGAGAGGGGAAGTCCAAAATGATTATTTAAATTCCCATCAGTTTTTATTACTTTATATTTTTTCTTTAATATAGCAGCTATCATATCTTTGGTTGTAGTTTTACCTGAACTACCAGTAATAGCAACTACTTTTAAGTTTTCAATCTGCATTCTATAATAATGAGCTAAATCCTGAAGTGCTTTATTTGTATCATCAACATTTATTATGGTAACATCATAATCCTGTATTGAATTCCTATCAACAATTACAGCTCTCACACCTTTTTTTATGGCTTCCGGTATAAATTTATGGGCATCATGTTTATCCCCTTTCAGGGGAATAAATAAATCACCCTTTTTTATATTTCGGCTATCAGTACATACATTATTAATTTCAAGTTGAGCATCACCCTTGATAATACTACCATTTACTGCCTGCTCTATTTTGTAAATCTTTAAGGGCTTCATCCAGCTCTCCTTTCTCTAATAATTCCAGAGCTTCTTGTGCTTCCTCTCTGTCATCAAAATGAATGGTTTTATCTCTGAATATCTGGTATGTTTCATGACCTTTACCAAAAATAATAACCATATCTCCTCTATCAGCTTCTCTTATTCCCTGAAAAATCGCCTCTTTTCTGTCAGGAACTACATTATAAGGAGCATAATCATTACCTTTATCAATACCAGCTTCTACCTGTTCTAATATATCAAGAGGGTCTTCTGAACGAGGATTATCAGATGTTAAAATACAGTAATCTCCATATTCAACCCCTATTTTACCCATTATAGGTCTTTTACTATTATCACGGTCCCCACCACAGCCAAAGACTACAATAATATTTTCACTTACAAGTTCACGGGCTGTTCTAAGAACATTTTCCATTCCATCTGGTGTATGTGCATAATCAACTACAACAGCAAACTCCTGACCTTTATCAATCAATTCAAACCTACCGGCAACTCCTTTAACATTCTCTAACCCTCTTTTAATCAGCTTAAAATCTACACCCAGGCTATATCCTGCGCCAGCTGCAGCAAGGGCATTATATACATTAAATCTACCCGTCAGATTTAGATTGATCTTACCTTTTCCCTTTATATCAAAATCAACATTACTTGGTGTTAAACTAATATTTTCTGCCCTGAAACCTGATTTTTTTTCTATACTATAGGTCAAAATTTGTGAATTGGCTACCTGAATTATCTTATCACTATGAGGGTCATCTATATTTACAACTGCCGTCCCATCTTTTTTAAGCTGTGTAAATAATAATGATTTAGCTTCCAGATAATCTGTGATTGATTGATGATAATCTAAATGATCCTGACTAATATTTGTAAACACAGCTATCTCAAATTTCATATCATAAACTCTATATAAATCCAAAGCATGTGAAGAAACCTCCATTACTGCATATTTCAGGTCGTTTTCTACCATTTTCTGAAAAATGCGGTATAGATCTAGAGATTCTGGTGTTGTCCGAACTGAAGGTAAATTTTTATCATCGATTATATTTTTTATTGTACCAATCAAACCCGTTTTGTATCCTGCCTGTTCTAGAATAGATTTAATTAAATAAGTTGTTGTTGTTTTACCATTAGTTCCCGTTACACCTATTAGAGATAAACTATCAAGGGGATGTTTATAAAAAATATCAGCTATCTCACTCATTGCTTTACGACTATTTTTTACTCTTATATAAGTAATATTATTATCATAACTATTTAATTCTTTTTCAATTAATACAGCTTTAGCTCCCCTTTTTATCGCCTGTTCTATATATTGATGGCCATCATCCTTAAAACCATCAATACATATAAAAAGACTATCAGCATTCAATTTTCGAGAATCATAGCCGATTTCGTTAATATTAATATCAAGATCACCACATATATTAACCGGAGTTATATTCTCTATCAGTTTGTTTAATTTCATTATTTACCCTCCATATATATATAGTTTATCCCTTAATTACAATAGCTTATTCTTCTAAAATTACAGAGATTTTACTTCCCCCCGGGATCCTTAAACCCGGTTTAATATCCTGTTTATTAATTTTACCCTGTCCCTTATAATCAAGTTTTAATCCCAGCTCAGCTGCAATGTTTCTGGCCTCCTCTAATTTCATTCCTTTAAAGTCAGGGACAGCTACATAATATTTTTTATTATTTAAATTCTTTTCAGTATATAATATTACTGTGGAATTAACCTTTATCTTTGCTCCTGCTAAAGGGACCTGTTTTAAAACACATTCCTTTTCTCCTATAAGTCTAACATTAATTTTTTTATTTCTCAATATTTTAGCTGCATCTCTTACATTCATATTTTTAAGATCAGGAATCTGAACCACTTCTACTGTTTCTTTTTCCTCTGAAGGTAATTCAGGAGGAATCTCAAGATAATGGAGGGTATCAAGAGCAATATTACGGAATATAGGAGCAGCAGTTTGACTGGCATAATACGGATAACCCGTTACATCATACAAAACAACTAATATAACAAAAGCTGGTTTCTTTGCCGGTACCATACCAATAAAAGATGAATCATATACCTGTTCTCCATAATGTTTAGCAGTCCCAGTTTTACCACCAATTTTATAGCCTTTAATTTTTGCAGATTGCCCGGTACCTTTTTCAACCACATTCTCCAGTAATTTTCTGGTTCTTTTAGCTGTATTTGCAGAAATAACCTGTCTTATGGGTATAGGATCATTCTTTTTTACTAATTCTCCATCAGGATTACGGATTTCACTAACCAGCCGGGGCCTTAGCATCATTCCATCATTTGCTACAGCTGATACTGCTGTAATAAGCTGAATAGGTGTTACAGTAATTCCGTGTCCAAAAGACATAGTAGCTAGTTCTACAGGACCTATTTTATCAAAATCATAAAGCAGACCATTTGCTTCACCGGGAAGTTTGATTCCTGTATCATCACCAAAATTAAAGGCATTAATATAGTTATAAAAAGAGGCCTTGCCCACTCTCATACCAACCTGGACAAAACCTGTATTACAGGAATTTTCAACTACTTCAGCAAATGTCTG
>CAYRVO010000147.1:0-4665 GCA_964427565.1 uncultured Halanaerobiales bacterium
TAATATACGTTTAAGGGGTCTAAATATAGTATTAGATGGTAATCAAGATAGAAAAAATGCATATATTAATGCCATGTTAATTTTCAATGTAAGTTTAAAAAAGGAGCAACAGGGAAAAATTTCTCTAAAACAGGCCTATAAAATTACTAAAAAAGAGGCCAGTTTTGTTGTTAGTTATTTGCAAAATAATTTAGGCGGGTTTGCTAAAGTAAAACTATTACAGTTTCCCGAAGAACTCTATATAAGGGAAAGCAGACATATAGTCAGTAAATATCAATTAAAGACTTCAGATATTCTGGCTAATAAAATTTTTGAAGATACAATCGCTTTAGCATCTTACCCTCTGGATTATCAAGCTTCTGATCCAAATTATGAGGGTTTTGTATTATTTAATCCTGATATATATGGTATTCCGTTACGTTCACTTGTTCCCTGTAATTCAGATAATTTATTAATTGTTGGACGAGAAGCTGGTTATAGCTCATTAGCAGCAGCAAGTGCCCGTGTATTACCAACTGGTATGTCAACAGGAGAAGCGGCAGGGGTAGCTGCTACAGTATCTTTGAACAATAATATTTTATTTACTGAGTTAGTTAATAACAAAGAACTAATAAGATTAATTCAGAAGAAACTGTCAATAAACAGGGAAATACCGGGTTGCAAAAACAATATTGTTGAAGATGATTTAGTATTACCTTATTTAAATGAATTAATTTCCTGGGGTTTAGTAATTGGAGGTTATGATAATAATTTTAAATTAGAAAATGATATTTCTGAAATATTTTTTTCCAATATACTTATTAAGGGTTTAAAGAGAAAAGATGCAGAGATTTTTTATGAATGGGTTCCGGGAGGACTAACTACATTAAGTAAAAAGCAGGCTCTTAGTAGGGATAGAGCTGCAATGCTTTTACTTGCAGCTACCAGTCATCGTATTTCAGAGATGAATAAAAAAAAATATTATCAACAGGCATTAAAATATGAACTTTTTCCATCTGTTTTAAAAAATAAATTAGAGGATAATCGTTTACTTACCAGAAGAGAAGCCTTTATATTAGCAGGTAATTTATTAATGAAATATAAAGCACCGGTAAAATTGCGATTTTACAGGGGGGAAGATTAATGGTTGAGTCTTATTATCCATCTCCTATAGGATTAATGAAAATTACATATAATGAACGTGGTATTATAAATATTAAATTTGTAGATGAATGTAAAATAGACTATAATGACACCTGTTTTACAGAATATAACAATAGAAAATTAAAAATTATTTATAAACTTATCTATGATCAGTTAAATGAATATTTTACAGGTAAAAGGAAAATATTTGAGTTACCAATAATTATGGATGGTACAAATTTTCAGATAAAGGTCTGGGAACAGTTGATTAGAATTCCTTATGGAGAAACAAGAACTTACAAAGAAATAGCAGCAGAAGTGGGTAATGAAAATGCAGCTCGGGCTGTAGGGGTAGCTAATAAAAATAATCCTTTTACATTGATTATACCCTGTCATAGAGTTGTGGGTACAGATGGTGATATGACAGGTTATGAATATGGTTTATGGCGTAAAAAATGGTTACTAAATCATGAAATCAAAAATACAAAGGGTTTAGAAAAACAAATTAAAATTGCTTACAGAGTAACACAATAGATAATAATTAGTGAACCAGGGATGTGTTTAGCTATGGAGGTAAATAATGAATTGAAATTAAAACAGGGGATAATTCCTGTTATAGCAATGGCTTTTGTCATACCAATTACAATTATAGTTTTAGATCTTCCTATTCATCTGGCCTTATTTTTTGAATTAACAATAACAATTGTTATGGCCTTTATTTGGGGTTATAAGTACAAAGATATTGAAAAGATGATGTTTTCAAGTTTTAAAGATATAGGTAATACTGTTACAGTTCTTATATTTATTGGCATAATAATTGGAATCTGGATTGCTAATGGAACTGTTCCTTCAATGATATATTTTGGTTTAAAAATTATTAAACCCAGATATTTTCTGGTATTAAGTTTTGTCATAACTTCACTTGTATCAATGGCTATTGGTACTGCATTTGGAACAGCCAGTACAATAGGATTAGCATTAATTAGTATGGCTCGTGGTTTAGGAATTCCCCTACCAATGGCTGCCGGGGCAATAATCTCAGGTTCCTATGTAGGAGACAGAATGTCACCTGTATCATCAATAGCTATAATAACTGCTCACAGTGCAGGTACAGATATCAATGAGATGAGTAAACATATGTTATATACTTTGATTCCACCTTATATTATTACACTTTTTATCTTTTTTTACATAGGAATAAATGGTAGTTTTACTATCAGTGAAAATATTAATATAGAAATAATAATTCAGGGTTTAGAGAATAACTTTATTATTAGTGGTTGGTTAATGATTTTACCTCTGTTGATTATTATACTTGCTATATTAAGAGTACCTACTGTTTTAAATTTATTACTAAATATTTATATAAGTATATTTTTAGGTATGTTAATTAGTAATAATTCATGGGCTGAGATATTACCGGCAATGTACAGAGGTATAAATAGTAATACAGGAATAAAAATTTTAGATACACTCCTGAGCAGGGGTGGAATTATTAATATGATGGATATAATTATTTTACTAATATTTGCAGTATTGTTGGGTGGATTATTTGAAAAACTTGGTATATTAAATAGTATTTTGAAGCCTTTATTAAAATTAATACATAATAAGGGACAATTAATATGTATAAGTGTAATAGCCAGTATAATTACAGCTATTTTAAGTTGTAACCAGATGTTAGCAGTATTTTTACCGGGTAAAATGCTGGCTCAAAAATATGATCAATTAAAAGTACCCAGGAAAGATTTGGGTAGGGCATTAGGAGATGGTGGTATAATTACTTCACCTTTAATACCCTGGAATTTAAATGCATTACTTATGACAGGGGTTCTGGGTGTAAGTACTTTTAAATATTTACCCTATACATTTTTACCAATTTTATTACCGTTATCGGGAATAATTATGGGCTTTATAACCGGGAAGAGGGAAAATTAAGCCCTCTTCCGTTCTACTTTTAGAAATGATTTTAAAAAAAGAAAGGCACCAGTTAAATAAAAAACAAAAGTCAAAATGTAAGTTAACTTAAAACCATAATTTGTAATTATCCATCCGGCAGTTGTAGCACTAGCACTTCGGGCAACACTTTTGCTAGTTCGCATTATACTACTGGTCATAGTTTTTCTTTTACTGGATGTTATTTCCATTGCGAAATCTGAGGCAATTGGTCTTGTCATACTCATTAAAGCACCTCTTATTAAAAATGTTAAACAGACGATCGCAAAATTAGGGATTAAAACAATTGCCAGCAGAAAAGGTAATGAACTAATTTGAGCAAAACCAACTGATTTAACTTTACCGATTTTGCTTATTAAATATGGAGTTATCAATAGCGCAATAGCCATTAAAAACCTATAGAAGAACATTATAGTACCGATTTGTCCGGGAGATGCACCCAGCTTTTGAGACAGGAATATACTGAAAAATGGTGCAATCAAACCACCACCAGCTCCCAGAAGAAATTGATAAATACTCAATTTCCCCAGTTTTTCCTTTTGAAATCCTTTTTTAAGAGAAAAGTTTTCCTTTTCAGTATTATTAGATGTACTGGAGTTTTTCATATATAAAACAGGTATAATAGAAAATAGAGAAAAAGCAGATAAAATTATCAGTACATATTTAAAAGCAATTAGATTAGTACCTGTATTTAAAAATGTCTGTAAAAATAATCCCGGTAAGTAACCAGCCAGAAAACTACCGATCATTCTGGCAATTGTCATAAGTACAAAATTAAGGCTAAATAATTCTTTTCGTTCTTTGCTAGAACTATTGTGGGATAGAAAAGGTGCAATATTTACAAAGATTACAGCATAAGCTGTACCGTAAATAAAATTAAGTACTAATAACATAAAACTATCTACAAAAAACACCTGTAATAAAAGACTTATTCCAGCCAGTAAAGCGGACAATAATAACACATTTTTAGCTCTGATTTTTTTATTAAGTAGACCTGCAGGGATGGCCATAATACCTGTAGCAAGTATTCTGGCTGCTACAACAATACCAAAAAATTTCTCATTATAACCAAGTTTAAGTATATATAGACCCAGAATAACCTGGATTGCACCCAGATTTATAAAATTAAGAGTAATAAATAACAAAAATTTTCTTGCACTATCAGTAAAATAATCAACCTTTTGTAAATAATTATTTATATGTTTCATTGTGAAAATTATATTCCCTCCAGTTATTATTATTGAATTTACAGCCATTAATGATAACATAATATATAGCTAAGTCAAACAGAATATAATAGTATATAAAGGTATAAATAATTATCTGAGATTGATTAATATAATTAGATACATTATTCACCAGTGTTTACGTTTAGAGATGAAATAACTGCAAAAAAGAGATATCCATTTTTTGCTTCATTGGTTCTGTTGGTTAGTATATCAAGTATAAAAAAGTTTGATCGTTAAATTTATTTAATTAAGAGTATTGTATGATTATCAAAAAGACTTAATTTTATAAAATTTAAAGGGGGTATAAATAGGAATGGATAAAAAATTAAATACTAAAGTGGAAGAAATGAAAAAAGAG
>CAYRVO010000148.1:0-4654 GCA_964427565.1 uncultured Halanaerobiales bacterium
TTCTGCATGTTTGAGAACTTCATATATTCCCCCTCTAGCTTTTATAGAACCTGCTACAGGTAATTTGTTGTCACATTTCAAGTATATATCACCATTTATACTTAGCGAAAAGTAATCTTCTATAAATTTTTTCATGTCTTCTGTTTTACATAGAGGAGATTCAATAATTCCATTCTTAGTTTCCGGGAATACTTTTTTTACATAAGGAGCAAATCTTTTTAGTCTTTTTTCCGCCTCTGAAATTTTTGTGGTTAATTTTTTTTGATCATTATTCATCTTTTTACTATACCCAGTATTAAACCAGCATACTTCATTATAATTTTTAATATCATTTAATATTGGATATTCCTCTATCCATTTAGATATGTTTTTTCCCGCTATTGATTTCTCCATGTTATTTTCTCCTCTCTTTCCCCACATACATAATTTTATCATCTTTTTGTGGCTTAAAGTCAGAATCAGGATTAGTTATTATTTCACCATCTTTTATTACCGATAAAATAATAATATTTTCTTCTCTTTTATATTTAGATATCAACTCTAAAAATGTTAAATTATTGTCATCTTTATCAAGCTTAGACATATATATTTCATTATCTCTTTCATTTGAAATTAAATTCGCAATTATACGTGATGTACCTGTATAAAATGCAGATCGTACAAGTAACCTGGCATTTATTTCTTCATTGACAATAATTTCATCGACATTTGCGTTTTCAAAATGTTTTTTATTCTCTTTTTGACTAACTTCTACAATACTATATATATCGGGATTTAAATTCTCAATTGTCAGGGCAGCCAGAACAGTAGAACGATCATTATTATCTTCATTTAATATTATAACTCTTTTTGCTTTCATAATACCAGCTTTTTTAAGTGCCTGCTCACTATCAATTTCTCCCTGTACAAAATGAATTTCTCTGTTATCCTCATAGGGATTACTTTTAATATTAGCTACCAGTACTATTTGTTCATCTAATTTTTCATTATTTATCTGCTTAACGATTTCTCCTGTCTTATTACACCAGCCACAAATAATAATATGGTCTTTAAAATTTGCCGACAATTTTCCCATTTCCCTCCTTTTCCTTAAGTTTATCAATAAATCAGCTATATTTGCTGTTACTGCTCCAAAAATACCAATTCCAGTCAGCATTAAGATGATTGCTATAATTCTACCTGCAATTGTTATTGGGTATTTATCACCATAGCCAACTGTTGTTATTGTAACTATACTCCACCATAAAGCATCAAGAAATCCTTCAAATCTATTTTGTGGTTCAAATATTAGAATCAATGTTGATGTAACAAGTAATAAGAATATAATACCGGCAATTATTTTATTTAAAGTCTTAAATTTAATTTCAGGATTAACTTTTTTGAGATAATTTATTAGAAATCCAAGCATAATTTACTCCCTTCTCTAAGTAAATTATACAAAATCTCAAATAAATATTATATTTACTTTAAAAACTTCAATTTATAAAATATAATATATATAACTAAAAGGAGGAGATATTAATGCTAGTAGGTAAAGTTAAGAATGTCAAGGAAAAAAACCTGGATAATAGAAATGGAATATTAAAAACAGATAAAAAAGTTTTAATAAGTGAAAAACACGGTGCTCCCAATTTTAGACTTCGTTATTTTACAATCCAGCCCGGTGGAAATTCTCCCTGGCATAGCCATGATTGGGAACATGAAAATTATTTTGTCAGAGGTAAAGGCAAACTCGTAACTGAAGAAAAAGAATATGAAGTCGGGCCAGATATGTTTGCCTATGTAGCTCCGGGAGAAAAACACCAGTATAAAAACCCCTATTCTGAACCCTTTGAATTTCTCTGTTTGATTCCAGTACCTGAAGAATAATTTTTATAGCCTGTTCGGCAAAACAAATAACTGGACAGGCTTATTTTTTTAACCATTCCAATTCATTTTTTACCACCCTTAAAGTTTCTTCAGGAGCAGGACCACCTGTAGAATTAGCATTTCTTACACATCCTTCTATATCAAGTTTATCATAGATTTTTTCTGTAAATTTTTCTTTATGTTCTGGAAATAGTTTATGCCATTCTTCTAAAGATATTTCATGTAATTCTTTATCTCTTTCCAGTGCATATAAAACAGCTTTTCCTACAACCTGATGAGATTTTCTGAATGGTAAGCCTTTTTGTACCATGTGATTTGCTAACTCAGTTGCATTTGTATATCCACTTTCAGCTGCTTTGTACATTTTTTTATTATTTATATTCATAGATTTTAGCATACCTGGTAATATTTTAAGTATTATCTCTAATGTTTCTACTGTATCAAATATACCTTCTTTATCTTCCTGCATATCTTTATTATAAGCCAGTGGTAGTCCTTTCATAACTGTAAGTAATTGTAATAAATTACCATACACTCTGCCTGTTTTCCCTCTTATTAGTTCAGCAACATCGGGATTTTTTTTCTGGGGCATAATACTACTGCCAGTTGTATAGGAATCAGATAATTCTATAAAACTAAAATCACTGCTTGACCAAAGTATTAACTCTTCACTAAGTCTACTTAAATGCATCATGAAGTTTGAAGCTATACTTAAAAACTCTATTAAATAATCTCTATCACTAACACCATCCAGTGAATTCTGGCAAACATCATTAAAACCAAGTTTCTCTGCCACCCATTCTCTATCAATATTAAATGAAGTTCCAGCCAGTGCTCCACTACCTAAGGGTAATATATTTATCCTTTTCAGATTATCGTTTAGTCTATTATAATCACGCTTTAATTTATAATAATAGGCCAATAAGTAATGGCCAAATGTAACTGGTTGTGCCCTCTGTAAATGTGTATATCCAGGCATGATAGTTTGACTATATTCTTTGGCAAGTTTAAGTATTGACTGCAATAATTCTTTTAATAAAATCCTTATATTTTTATTTGCAGCTCTCATATAAAGACGCATATCCAGTGCAACCTGATCATTTCTACTCCTTGCAGTATGTAACTTACCACCCAGGGGACCTATCTTTTCTATTAAATTTCTCTCTATATATGTATGTATATCTTCATCACCAGAACTCTTTGTAAAACCATTCTCTTCTATATCTTTCTTTATTTCTACAAGGCCTGAAATAATTTTGTTTTTCTCACTTTCCTTGATTATCTCACAGTAAGCCAGCATTTCTGCATGAATTTTACTGCCCTGTATATCATATTTATATAATTTTTTATCAAAATTAAATGATTCATTAAATTTTTCAACTAATTTATCTGTTTCTCCTGTAAATCTTCCACCCCATAATTTCATTTTTATCACTCCATTTATTATTTTTTACCCCATAATTTATACATTTCTTTCATCAACTCTTTATTTTCTTTTTTTTCTGGCCACAGTTCAATATTTTTATTTCCTCTTATTGCTGCAGCTAAATTATAAAACAATTGTTTATTACTAAAAATAAAATCAAGATTTTCTCTTATTTTATTTCTCTTCGATTCTTCCGCAAAAGGACATAAGTTATTTATTGTATTTAATTTATTATTTCTTTGAAATCTTTCAATATCTTTTTCCCTTAAATACACAAGTGGTCTAATAACAAAGATTTCCTTTTTTGATAAAAATCTTTTGGGCAAAAAAGTTTTTAATTGTCCTGAATAAATTAAACTTATCAAAAATGTTTCTATAGCATCATCATAATGATGACCTAAGGCCAGTTTGTTATAACCTTTTTGCTTACAAAAACCAGCCATTACTCCTTTACGTAAATAGGAACATTTTGCACAGGGATTACTAACATTTTTTTGATTTAAATCTTTTAAAATATCCGTTTCATATATATGATATTCTGTATCTATCGCCTTACAAAATGATTTTAATGGTGTATAATCTGATTTAGCAGCAAATCCATTATCTATTGTTAAAGCAGAAATTTTGAAATTTATTGCCATATGTTTCTGTAAAACATTTAAAGCAAAAAGTAAAAACATACTATCTTTACCACCAGATAAAGCAACCATTATTTTATCCCCATCACTAATTAAATTAAATTCCGCAATGGCTTTCATTATTTTATTATTATATCTTTTCGCTAGTCTCAATTGCAAATCTTTATATAACCCCCTAATAAATTTAACAGATAATACTTTTATAATAAATGTTCTCTATAATTTCAAATAATCCTTTTTATTAATAATATATCTAGTCCATAATCAACTATAAATAGTAGATGTAACAAAGTTTTTTAAGTTGTTTACAATTTTTAAAAAAGCACTATACAACAAAAAAAGGGCAGTAAGTATATTACTGCCCAGCTTATATCAAGTTTATTATTTAACTATATTTCTTTCTAAAACTATTAGAAGGTTAATGTAAAATTTTTATTTAACAATTAACCTGCTGCTATATCTTTCTTCTCTGATGTAGAAGAAACTGCATGTTCCCTACCTATAATACCTGTTGGTCTCCAGCGTAATATTGATATAATGACAATGCCGACAACAAGTGTTCTTATATGTGGGATTTTAGCAGAACTAATAGGTAAATAACCGGCTACCATTTCACTAACACTCCATGCTCCCCAAATAATAAAAGCTCCAACAATAGAACCCTTGTTATTACCTGAACCTCCAGCAACAACCATTAATAATGGCAAGAAACACATCATAA